>NZ_JAMYOJ010000025.1:0-74107 GCF_040319795.1 Mesorhizobium sp. M0862 | reverse complement strand
GTGGCGTTCCTTCCAGGAATCGGTGACGTTGAACATCACCAGCCTGCCATGACCGCCCTCTCTCAGCGAATTTGCAGAACTCTCAGCACACTACCAAAAATAGAGGTGCCGCAAATCGACGTGGTGCCGCTAGGGCTGCGAAGAAAGGACCGGCTTGCAGAGGCGCTCTATCGTTGCCACGGCGGAATCGATGTTCTTCGATATCTCATCCTTGTCAGGTTCGTCCCAACCAATGACAACTTCATATTTCTCCTGGCGTTCGGAATTCAACGGCTTTCGGTCGTTCAGCAACGCATAGGTGGCATGTTGAACTCGATTATAGCCAGTCACCAAATGGGAAAAGGCAGCGTCGCCATCGCTCCCAAAAAGCGCCGCGAAACGATATCGCTGCGCATTTAACTCTGAAAGAAATGGAAGCTCCTTTGTGAGCCGCTCCAGTGGTGCGTAAATGGCATTTTTGTAAGCCGCCGCATCATCAGTTTCATCTTCGCCCCTCTCTCGCGTGGTTCCTTCGCCACTGCGGGCAAAAGGTTGGCGGGCGGCTTGGAAGATAGATCGAGCCCTGTAAAAGCCCCCCAACACCGTCTCAGCGATATCAGTCTTTCGTTTCCAATCAGCCAGGGCTCGTTCGTAAAGATACCTCTTTTCCGCCAATGCGGCATCTGCAGCTAGACGTTCGGTATGCATCGTCCTTGCGCTGCGGGCGGCAAGGGTAGCTGAAACCAATGATATTGCGCCCGAGACGACCGCCGCGACAACCGCTGGTCCAATCAGAGCAGTGATATCCATCGACGCACCTCATGAACAACGAGAATCGATTTATCGACACACCGGTACCCGTTGGCTACACATGCAACACACAATATGTGGGAAGTCACAATGCGGCTTTTACTGAATTCTTGACGGACGGGACCGAGCCGCCTTTTATGGGCCATGCGCTGAAATAAAATGCGGTTTTCCCGGCTCCTCACCTGTTTACGACGTGTGGAGTGGACTGGAAAAAATCGCCTCAGAATACTATTTTAGTGTTTACCGGCGCGCTCGACGCTAGGTAGGGTGAACAGACCGGCAGAAAAAGATGCGCGAAAGCGCTATATATAGACAGAAGACCGTCGCCGCGTTGGCGCCGATGAAGACCGGCCGCGCCGGAGCCCGCGCTTACAGCGCCTTTCCCTAGAGTTCCAAATGATGTCCCGCACCATCGCGGTCGGCGCCGAAACGGCGCAGGTTCGCAAGCTATCTTGGGCTGAATTCTATCGAATCGTGCCGGTCAGGAAGCCCGCGAACGATACCCGTTCGGACTTTGGGGCGAGCCACGGCACGCATGGGGGTAGCCAGACGAGGCCGCACCTTGATTTGCCAAATGGGAACAAGATGCCAATGGCTCCTGCTCAAGCTCGAAAAGGGAGCCGGCTGGCGTCCTCGCCGATCGAAATGCACGGCTAGGCTTTCGTCGACTGCGGCCAATACGGCGCACCGCTCGAGCTGATCGTCGGACATCTCACAATCGGGAACTTTATCTCGCACCCACTGAACGGCAGCAAAGGTTGAAATGATCCGGCCAGGAGCAGAGCAGCCGATATACCCGACGATAGCGTCAGCGACGTCATCGGGAATATGAAAGTTCAAATGGCGCGAGGTGGAAGCTGCGCGGTTTGGCATTTCGCCTTCAGTAAGCCCCACCGGACTGGGACGCCGGGAAAGAAGAATTAGCAACACCTAATGTACGGCGCAGGATGTTATGCACCGTTTTCTTATTGCGGAATGGCACTGCCCGGCTTGGCCGGTTTCTCGAATGGGATGACCACCCGATGACAAAGACCACTCGTAAAGAAATGCTGGTTGCTGCCGACACGATTCTGAAGGCCAACCCGGTGGAGAAAAGCACGGCGATCCGGATCCGATACCGCGGCGGGCGCCCGGCCCTGACATGGATGAAGAAGCACAACGCCACCGGCGCCGCCGCTCTATGGCTTGTAGCCAGAGAGCGGTTGCCGCAAGCCGCGAACGATAACCTACCGATTGAAGCCGGACTTAACGTCGACCGCAGCCGCAAGGATGGAAGGTCGCGCGGCAAGAATCCGATTCCGCGCTCGCTGGATGCGTATCTCGCTCTACCTGCCATTCAGCCACGCATGGGCGACGCAGAGCCAGAGCCCGCGCCACGCCCGTGGTGGGCTGGCAGGGAAGACGCCGAGCAGCCACGCATTACGATCAAGCCGCAGCGGCAAAACTTCGAATTCAGCCCACACTGCCGCTTCAGCTTCCATCCTCCTGAGATCGCTGAGGGTGCAAGCTTCCTTGGCGCGATGGGCGGACTCGGCCATCTCAAGATGGGAAAAAGACGTGGTGATGTGCGACACCCCGACCGCGCAGATCTGTGCAATCCGCCTCCAGAGATCGATGCCGTTATCGAAGTGATCTTGGCAGGAGGCGGTGTTGCCGACGTTGGCAGGGCTTTCGGGGCGAAGGGCGGACATGCGGACAGACGCGGGGGCGCCGAGCTGCTCGCGGCAGGCCGGTGGGCGGTACTGGCGATGGCGAATGACATTGGTCGCATGAGGGCTGCTTAGGCCCATGTGCCAAATCGTGGACCCGAAAACCCTCTAGGGCAACAACAACGAAATCGGGGCGCTTCGGCGTCCCTTTTCTTTTGCGCCTGACGTCTCGTCATCGTCATGCGTAACGCGCTCATTGGTCCAGTAGGCCAGGGCGCGGTCAATCGTGCACTTCGGGTGCGCCCGCACTTCCCGAAATCCGACTGTCGGCAACGGCAGTTGTTGATCGACCCCAGCCGTCCCGTCGGGGGTGGTTGGGGTACCGTTTTCCCTTCTGAAAGGACCATAGAGATGGCCACCGCAAAAAAAGCAGAGGCAGCACCCGCAGCGCGTGAGTTCGATGAAATCCAGCGCCGGGCGGGCGGCCTCAAAGCGCGCGAAAAGGAACTGCTCGCCGCTCAGATCGAACTAGAACAGGCCGGTATTCGACCGGAACTGCCTGCGGTCGGACCCAGCGTGAGGGATTGGGCTGCAGCGTTGCTTGATGGTTCAGCGGTCCCAGCCGATCGCGATCCAACACCTGGCGAAGATCTTCAAAAAATCGTTCTCGAACGCCAGGCCATCGCAATCGCACTCGACGCGCTTGCCGAACAGGAGAACCAGGCCAGGCGCATCGCTGCTGCAGAGATGCTGCAGGAATCGGCGGCCGAATGGCGGGAAATTGTCCGGCAGCGCGCTCTTGCTGTTCTCACTTTGAGGCGCGTCAACGCCGCGGCATTCGAATTCCGGGAGCGCATCCGGCGCATTGCCCGAACAAACCCCAACCTAATTTGCGACGTCACGTCGGGTCCGCTCTTCGGACCGCCTGTCGTCGGCGACGGCGTCTACACGTTTCTCGAATCTGCGGTCGCGGCCGGGATCATCACCAAAAAGGAAATCGCCCAATGAATTTTCACTCCGGCGCCCGCATCCGCGCCTTCGATACCGACGCGGCAGCCCTAAAGGCTGGCATGTTTTTCCGTGCGGCTCTGCACGATGGTGACGAGGTCGCACAAGCCTGGTGCGCGAAAAACAGCGTGCGTATCGAGAAGGCGCAAGGCGAAACTAGCGGCACTATCGGCGGCTATCTTGTCCCCTCCGAAGTTGAGGCCGGAATCATCAAAATCCGCGCACTGGTCGGAACGTTTCGACGCAACGCCGACATCAAGCGCATGGGCTCGGACACGCGCTCATTCCCGCGGCTCGACACAGGTTTGACGGCTGCCTTCGTCGGCGAAAATGCAGCGATTGCAGAGCAGGACCGCGTTTGGAGTTCCGTGACGCTTAACGCCAAGAAAGCGGCAGCCCTGTCTCGCATTTCCAGCGAACTCGGCGAGGACGAGACGATCGACGTTGGCCAGGACTTCGCCGAGGATGCAGCCTTCGCAATTTCAAAGCTTGAGGATGATTGCGGCTGGAATGGTGACGGCACAGGCGCCTATGGCGGGATTGTCGGGATCTCCACAAAGCTCATCGATGGCAACCACGACGCCGGGAAGATCGTGGCGGCTACCAACAACGACACGTTCGCCGAGCTAACGGCCGCCGACCTGGGCACAGTTATTGCCGCTTGCCCTGAATATGCCTTGGGTAACGCAAAGTGGTACGCGAGTTCATACGCAATCGGCCAGACGTTTGTTCGCCTCGGCGCGACCGTCGTTGGGCTTGAAATGACGCCTACCGGCCCGAAGCCGATCCTGCAGTACGGCTCTTATCTCATCGAAGCCGTGCTCAGCCTGCCCGGCAGCGGCGATCAGTCGGGCAAGGTGATGATTGCCTTTGGCGACCTATCCATGGCGGCAACCCTCGGCGACCGCCGCGGCGTGACCGTGAA
Organism: Mesorhizobium sp. M0862; assembly: GCF_040319795.1. Classification (NCBI taxonomy): domain Bacteria; kingdom Pseudomonadati; phylum Pseudomonadota; class Alphaproteobacteria; order Hyphomicrobiales; family Phyllobacteriaceae; genus Mesorhizobium; species Mesorhizobium sp. M0862. Next base: position 69,736 of record NZ_JAMYOJ010000025.1, on the reverse strand, counting down.
GACGACTGAGGAGCGATACCTCGAGTACGACCAGATAGGCTGCCGCGCGACCGCGCGTTTCGACATCAACGTGCACGATCTCGGCAGCAACACCGTTGCTGGACCTCTTGTTGGTCTGATCGGAAACTGACCATGGCCGAGATCAAACGCTCCTTTGTGGCAACAGTGCTAAAGTTTGCCGGCGATGGCATCGGACCCCGACAGGTCCGTGCGGTCGTCTCCACTGGCGAGGTGGACCGCATGGGCGATATCATCGTCCAGAGCGGAATCGACCTAACCGCATTTCGCAAGTCTCCGACAGTCTTGTGGCAGCACGATGCCGACCATCCGATCGCGAAGTGTCTGAGCGTCGGTATCGAAGGCGGCAAACTCGTCGCCCTGGTGCAGTTCCCGGATGCAGGCGTCAGTGCCAAATCGGATGAGGTCTATGGCCTGATCAAGGCGGGCGTCATCAACAGCACTTCGATTGGCTTTGTGCCGCTCAAGTATGTGCCGATCGATCCATCGAAGCCTTACGGCGGGCAGCGGTTTACGAGCAGCGAGATGCTGGAATTCAGCTTCGTCAGTGTGCCCGCCAACTCGAGCGCTTTGATCACAGGCAGATCGGCCAGCCAGACGCCGCGCCTCGACGCAGCCAAGCGCAAGTTCGCGCAGCTCAGCCGGTAACGATCCAGATTGGGCATTCCGAGACGGGGTGTCCATCCGGCGCCGAGGTGGCGTCTGACCCTCGGCGCCGGCCTTTCAATTCGCAGCAAGGATACAAAGATGCCCCATCAAGACAGGCAAACCGGGACCGTCAACACGTGGATCGACGGTTCAGCATACGGCTTCATCTCGCCCCATGATGGTGGCGCTGATCTGTTCGCGCACGTCACTGCCTTGCCGGGTGGCCTGGACTGCCTGCGCGTCGGCCAGCGCGTTTCATACGATAGCCAGGTCGACAGACGCAGCGGTAAGTCGCGCGCGATCAACGTCGAGGTGATGGTATGACAGAGAAGGTTCACTTCGATGGCAACGGCGACAGGCTCGTCATCGAATCTGGCGGATCCATCATCGTTCGCAATGGCGGCAACCTTCGAGCCGAAGCAGGCGCCGTCATCGACCTTCCCGAGACGGTCGAATTCTTCGCTGGCACAAGCTTCACGCTGTCGACGCGCGAGCGCTTCGTGCGGACCACAAGCGCAAGCGCTGTGTCGATCATCGTGCCGCCGTATGCGTCGGTGCCATTCCCGCCTGGTACGACGCGCACCGTACTGCAGGGCGGCACAGGTCAAGTCACATTCGTTGCTGGTGATGGCGTCACGATCAACACGCCAGAGACGCTGAAGATTTCCAAGCGGTATGCGACTGCCATGGTCGTTGCGACTGACGCGCAAGATGTTTGGGATCTCGTGGGCTACCTCGAGGCAGCGTGATTGCAACCCAGGGTATAGGGGTCATCGACCCCTTTTCAGCCTTTGGGTTGCGACCGATGGGTCCCTCACCTTTTCAAAACGTCCACTTTTTTTGTTTCTGACGAAGGTTTTTTCATGGCAGCGCGAGGCAGAAAATCTGCGGCAAGTTTGGCAATCCAGACCATCAACATCGGTCAGGCGACCACGTTGCGACCGGCGGAAGGCCTGTCGGTAGCCGAGGCCGAAATGTGGTTCGACGTCATGGCGTGCATGCCGTCTGGCTTCTTTCGTCCTGAAAACGCAGAGCTTCTCGCTGGCTATGTGCGCCACTCGGTGTCGGCCCGCGATCTGTCCAAGATGGTCGCCGAGTTCAACCCGAGATGGCTGGTGAAGGAAGGCGGACTGGAGCGGTTCGACCGGCTGTTGAAGATGCGAGAGCGGGAGTCGCGCGCAGCATCGGCGGCGGCTCGTTCCCTGCGCATGACGCCCCAATCCCAGCAAGATCCGAAGACCGCAGCACGCAACCGCAACAGCGGCTGGGAACCCTCCGCGTACGAGATGATGAACGATGAACGCTAAGGATAAGAAAGCACTGGAACGTTGCATGGAAATTGCCTCACGCGACCGCAGCCGGGCAGAGCAACTCGACAGCATGCTGAAGGATCGCCACTGGGACGAGGTAGCGCACTTCGCGTGCTATTGCGTGCAGTCCCAGGCCCTCAACTTGAAGCCATGGGAAACCGCCCCGGCCTTCGCTGATATTGCCCACCCCGAAGGCATCCGCCGCGATCCCAATGCAGGTGCCTTGCAAGACAAGATGCTAGCCGCTGGTTTGTCGGTTTTCGAACCGGATCCGCTCTCGGCACTTAGGAGTAACCGTAAATGATCACAGCCCGCGACCAACTCACAGCCGCGCACAAATCTATGACGAAGACCCAGATTGCCGAGAACGCGCTGCTCTTAGCTGACGAACTCGAGCGCATGCACTACGCCCTTGGCAGTGCAGTGGAAGGCATGAACGCAGCCGCGGCCGCGGTCGGCTCTTTCGAAGAACTCGTTCGCATCCTGAAGGCTGACATTCGAACCGCCAGCAATCTTTTTCAGAGCGGCAGGAAGCGCGCAGCGCGCGAACTTTTGGCGAGAATGGCAGCCGTCCCTGACTTGGACCAGATCACCTTACGCATCAAGTTGAGTGGTCGACCGCGATGTTCAGCCCAGGCGATGCGCGGGAGATGGCCGACGAAACCGTTATTACCGAGTTGGTCATTGACGCGAGGCAGGCCGAGCAGGGCTCGGCAGCCTACGTGCGCGCCATGAAGGCTGCGCAAACTGCCTACGACAAGACCATCGACCAGGCCAACGCTGCCACTGTTGCGATGGAAAAGCAGACTACAGTCATGACCGGAACAGCCGGCTCGATCACCTCGACGGCCAAGGCTTGGGAGCGGCTTAAGGCTGGCGTCGACCCTGCCTACCAGGCAACGAAGCGCATGGAGGGCGCGCTACTGACCGCCGACGCTGCAGCGAAGAAGCTCGGCGTTGACCAGGCTGAAATCAACCGCGTTATGGACTTGGCGCGCACCAAGCATCTCGGCACCGCTGTGGCTGTTGAAGAGGGTGCAGCCGCTGCGAAGCTTGGCGCGACCCAATGGGCTTCGCTTGGCCATTCTGCGCGCTCCGCTGCGGAAAGCATCGCCATTGGCGCATCGCCGATGCAGGCTTTGACCCAGCAGGCCAACCATCTCAGCTACGCCATGAGCGGTCCTCAGGGCATCATTGCTGCAACTGCCGGCGTCCGCGCGGCATTCGGAACATGGATCACGACAATCCCCGGCTTGCTCACAGGGGCGGGCGTGGCCGCGGCTGCGGCTGTCGGCGCCTATTTGCTCGCGACGCGGGAAGACATCAAGTCAGCGGACGAGGTGCTTCAGAACCATAAGACGTTGATTGACGAGATTGCCAAAGCTTACCCGGCTGCTGCCGAGGCCGCGAAAAATACGAGGAACAGGCGGCGAAGATGCCGCAATCGGTTGCCAATGCTGATCTCAAAGACCAGATGGCTGACGCACAGAAGACCATGTCGTCTCTCATGCAGAAGATGGCGATCGATTCTGAAGGTGCTGGGCGGTGACTATGCCCTTACCGGCTCTGTCGGCTCTAAGGCATTCGCCGACATCTCTGAAAAGATCACGCAAGGTAAGACGGATGCGATCGATCTGCAGGCAACGTTAGGTCACCTGCGCGTAGATCCAACCCTGTCAGATACGGCTAGGGATTTCGCGAAGTCATTGCAGGATACCGCCAACCAGGCGGCGAAACTCGAGAATGCTATCAAGGCCGAGGGCACCGTCAGCGACGTCATAGGAGGCGGCCACGCAGTGAAGACGCTTGCCGACATCGCTGCCGGGTTCAAGGATGTCTCAGAGAAGGCGGGCAACGCCGACACGACGATTGCCAAATTGTTTGGCGACATGGGCGGCGGCTCTGGCGGTTTTGGTGTGACGCGGTCACTTGGCGGCCTCAGCGGCTCTATCCAGGCCACGCTGGGTCAGTTCGAACAGATCGAGCAGGCCGTCCAGAATTCCCGCCGCAACCAGCTTCAAGGGATGCTGGACCTTACCAAGCAGTTCCGCGACACAACGACGGAGGTCGACACGCTGAAAGAGGCCCTTGCCTCGGCTGGCGGCAAGGACAACATCAAGGCCTTCTTCGGCGATGTGAACAGTATCGAGGGCGCCAACGCGGCTCTCGGCAACACCGTTGGGATCATCAACAGACTCTTCGACGCGATGAGCACCGGCAACGCCAAAGCCAGCGATGTGGCATCAGGGGTCGACCTGCTGCGCAAAACCCTGGTCGATGGTGGTCTGGGCGTTGAAGCGGTCGACAGGTTCATCGACTCGCTAGTCCGCGCCCGCATGATGTTGGACGCCGACACTGGCAAAGTCCACCAGTTGGGCGCTGCGGTCAACGCTCTGCGCGACAAGACAATCACCGTCACGGTGGTCACGCGCCAAGTCGGCACCGGCACGCAGTCGACCTACGATGTACCGAACCAGACAGGCGGCACTACCGGCGTAGGCGTCACGCGCTACTCCTCGAACGGCCCAGCGGTCTCCTCGACTCCGATCTTCAACACCTCCACCAATTCGTGGGGCTACACGCAGCCCAAGACCTATCAAGACCCGAGGGTGCTTGCGCAGGTTAATGCCATGTACCCGCAGCGTGCAGCCGGCGGTCCAATCTCGCCCAACACACCTTATTGGGTTGGCGAAAAAGGCCCGGAACTGGTCATGCCTCAATCGGCCGGAACGGTCATCCCGAACGCTCAGTCAATGACACTTGCCAACCCGCAATCCGCCTTCACAGGACAGGTAGCCACGCGCGAGACCGATCGCATGTGGCAGTTGTTCATGAACATCGAGGCCAACACCCGCAAGACTTATGAGGGTGTCGATAAGTGGGCGACTACAAGCAGCTATAGCGGCGGGTCGTCGTCTTCCGTCAGCAGCGGGTCGTCGTCGTCAGGCAGCAACTTGGATGACAAAGCCCGGCAATACCGGAAAGTCCTTGCCACATGGAACTCAAACTTTGCGGCTGCCGGAATCGTCGGCAGCGGCAACATTGGCTATGGCGCGCAGGGACTCGGCGCCACGCCGGAGCAAATAGCGCGTCGCATTGTCTACGGCATGGCTACAGGCGGCATAATTGGCGGCGACTCTCGCGACACGCAAAAGGTCGAGTTCTTCAAGAGGCCGAGCGAGCGGGTCATCATTGCCGATAATGACCAGATCAGCGATCAGCGCAGTGGGTCGTCAAGGTCCGCTGGCGGAGGCGAGCGACCTGTAGAAATCAAACAATACATCAGCATCCCTGGCGGCGTGTCGCCATCCAAGGAAAGCCTGGCCGAACTGCGAAGGCAGACTGCCATGGGCGTGCGCGATGGCTTGAGGTCACTCAATGGTCGATAAGCTCGCATGCTCTCCGCGGGCGTCGTGTTGGCGCTGGCTTGGCCGTTTTAGAGATCGCTTGGGCTTGCCATGGCGCCGTCGGTGACCACGGATGTACTGGCGGCGGCGGAGAAATTGTCCGATGCCGGAGCCAGACCGATCTGCATTGCGGATCTCCTTCGCGATGCACATCTATTAGCCAGGGCTATGTGGGTGCTTCGTGATCACGATCGACAATGCCATTCGTCTGGCCATCAGCCTGACGCTTCTCTTCATCGGCTTTCAGATGGGGGCCATCTGGGGAGCGCAACCAGGGGTCAACGGATGGCTATACATGTGGCAGACGCTTTTCGCCGGGCTGATGGCCATAGGCGCCGCGCTGCTGACAGTCTTTGCCATGTTCCGCACTGACGCAAAACAGCTGGAGCGTCACAACGAAATCTACGCCTTGACCCTCCGCCGCGACATCCTTGCCGTCGAGCGGGCCGCTCACATGGACCACTTCTATCGCCGTCTCGCTGGCGACATCGCGGCGACCACCGGAAAGGTGAAGGCAAATCTGGAAAGTGGTACGATCCGCCCAAGTGAGGACGACATCGACGCCCTCATCAATCTCGGAAAGCGGTTCAATATCGCCGTCAATATGACGCTTGTGAAATCTGCTGCGGATTTTTTCGGGCCGAGAATGGCGCAGGTTTACGAGGGTCTAGGCTTCGCGATGCCGGGCTTGGAAATTGGCGTCAACGACTTGCACAAAATGAATCTGGCGCGGGGGAATGCTGCCGACCACAATCTGCATGCCGAAGCTCTGCGTTACATCGGAGACATCAGTCACTACAACGATAGCCTCGTAGAATTTGCAGATTGTTTGGTCGCTCTCGGGGACCGATATCAAGGGCTTAAACGCTCATCCTCCCCGTCATGATGCCAGACTGCCCGTCGATGGTATCCACTCCGGCTGCGCTTTGATCTTTGATAATTTGAGGAATATAATCCTCCTGTTGCGGCGACCCCTCAAACGGAGATCGCCAGATGCCCCATACACTCGCCGACGCCCTTGCCGACAACGAATCCATATACGTCAACTGCGGGCATCCTATGTGCGCGAAGTCGACCAAGCTCGACATTCAGGCGCTGATCGACCGGCTCGGGCCGGATCATGGTGCCATGCACTGGGATATTGTCGGGATGTTTGGATGCTCGTCATGCAAGGCTGCCGGCCGCGATCGCCGACCGGTGTTCTTCACCTGTATTCCCGATTATGAGGGCCTCAACAGGGCTCGCAACCGTGACTGGAAGCCGACTTTCGAACGATAGACGGCAGGTGCGGGCAGCGGCTATATTTTAGCGATGCCTGAAAAGCCCGCAACAACCTACATCGTCAGCGTGTTCGACAAGCCGAATTGGCGCACGATCCTGACCACGAAGGATAGGGCAGCCGCAGAGGCGCTTGAACAGGTGATGGTGCAGGATGGCGTTAAGGCGCAGATCGAGGAGATCACGCCGAAGCCGAAGAGGCGCTAATCATCCTCAATCGGCAGGAAGGTCGGCCACATTTCGACAACTACCCGTCGTAGCGCAGTGGTGAGGGACACGACGCTGCCGTCCCGGCGACGCACAAGAACATCTCCTTTGTCGTCGCCCTGAAAATCGGTTTCTATCTCGATATCCTCCCCCGGAATCTTCACACCCCATAGCGCTCCCGGTGTGCCAACTTCGTAGAAGCCCTTAATGGCGTATAGGTGCTTGTAGACCGTGGCGACACTTTGAATCGTGAGGAAGCTCGGCTCCAGACTGCATAGGTGTCTTAGAAGTTTCTCCTTATTTGGCCACTGCGCGACCATTGCCGGATTCTCGCGTTCATAAAATGCATAGAAGATATCCGCGAGTTGAAAGGCCGACAGGCAAGCATTGAACCCGCGCCGCGCGTCGTCGGGTTCCGCCAGGTAATCCTCAAGATTGGGCTCCACGAAAACATGGAAGAACGATCGTGGTGTTGTTTTCAACGGTCGCAGCCATCCATAGTTTTCGCCTTCGCAAGGTTGTGATTGACGATTTCATTCGAGGAAAATGGCCGGCGCTGCAGTGGGAGGTTGCCTGATCAGCGCCGGCCGGACGGTAATCATGTCCGCCGCGGCTCACTGATAGCTGAGTCTTTCCGTTACGTCATGTGGGGATCGGACTACGCCTAACCCTCAGCCTTCCGACCTAGACCAGACGCCTTCGCAAGCGCCGATCGCTTCGCGGCGTAGTTCGGCGTGACCATGGGGTAATCGCGAGACAAGCCCCACTTCTCACGGTATTCGTCGGGCGTCCTGGAGCGTTCTCAGGTGCGCAATCGCACACCCGGCCCGCCTTCGACCGTCTCGCCGTCGGCCAGGAAGATGACACCAGCGGATTCGAAAACGGCGCGTATAGCCTGGAGTGTCCGCGGCAAGAGTTCCTCGCCCCGTTCGAACCGGGTTACCGTGTTGATTGCCACTCCGGCCGACTTAGCCAAATCGCGAACTCCCAAGCCGAGCGCTGCCCTTGCCATTTTGCATTGTATTGGATGCATCTGCGAATTCTCTTGACGTTCTGAGGGTACGGCGTATTGTTGAGACATTGTAGCGATTCCGCTACAAACAATCAACAAGGGTTTGGGGCATGAATCACACGATAGTAGACTCTGCAGCCACCGAACAGGTGGCCGTTCACCTTGCGCCAAAGCGTGTTGCCTGCGAGCCAGAAAGGCCGCCAGCCGGCACGTTTTGGGGGAATGAGAATTACAAGGTGGATGGCTATTCTATTGGCCTACTGACGCACCACCGCCGTGGCTTTTCGTACATAGCCAATCCGATCGGTTGGTTTCCCGAATATGAAGCCGCAGTCAGCGCGGCTCGACAGATGGAGAGGGGTTCGGAGTCGGCATGAGTGTCTGGGGGGTCAACCTCTGAACCATGCGATATCGCAAATGAAAGGCCCGCCTCGCGCGGGCTTTTTGCTACCGCCCAATGGGCGTTCACGCGTGCGCTGAGGAGAAACAGCATGAGCCGCAACGCTGCTAACGATAACACTCCAGATGCATTGCTGTGGACATCGAAACAGACTGCAGCGGCGTTGGGCATCACAACCAAAACCCTGCTTGCCCACGTAACTTCAGGAGAGCTTCCTTACGTCCCGTCGGGCCGCGGTGTGGTGCGCCCCCGGATGAGTTTCCTACCAGACGACGTGATCAGATTCATCGAATTGAGGAGGACACGTAATTGTCCGTCTACAAGCCCAAAAACAGCCCGTTCTACCAATACGACTTCCAACTCGCAGGGCAGCGGTTTCATGGCTCTACGGGCAGCAAAAATGAGCGCGACGCACGCGGAATAGAGCGGGACCATCGTGCGAAAGCCAAGGCGGCTGTTCAGGCAGCCCGTGCCGCTAAGGGTGGCCCGCTGACAATGGATGATGCAGCCGCCCGTTATTGGCTTGAGGTTGGCCAGCGCCACGCCAATTCAAAAACGACGTGGACGGATCTCGGTCGCTTGGTCGACTACTTCGGCCCTGGCAAGCTCTTTGTGGAAATCACTGACGATGACGTCGCCAAGCTAGTCCAGTGGCGCCGCTCTCAAACCGCATGGGGCAAGTCGGAAACGCAGGATGGCAAGCCAATGCGATTGGTCTCATCTGCCACCGTAAACCGGTCCACCACGTTGGTCTTGAAGAAGATGTTTACCCGCGCCAAGCGCACATGGCGGCACACGTTCCCCGCCGAGCCTGTCTGGCGTGATCATTTCATTGCCGAGCCACGAGAACGAGTTCGCGAACTTCAGGCGGGAGAAAGCGCTGCGCTGCGATTGGCAACCCGATCTGACTACACGCCAGTCTTTGAATTCGAGCGCGCAAGCGGTCTGCGGCTGGATGAGTGCCTGCTACGCTGGAGCGAAGTCGATTGGGAGACCGGCTGGATTGTTACGACAGGTAAGGGTGGCCGCATGGTCAAAACCGCCCTCACCTCCGCTGTGCGGGCCATCCTGCTTCCGTTGCGTGGTCATCACAAGGAATGGGTGTTCACCTACCAAGCGAAGCGGACACGCAAGGCCGATGCTTCTTACAAAGGCGACGGCAAGGAACACATCAAAGGCCAACGCTACCCGATCACCTACAGTGGCCTGACCTCACAGTGGAAGCGGATTAGGAAGGCTGCCGGCGTTAAAGACTTCCGCTTTCATGACTTCCGCCACGACCTCGCCACCAAGCTTTTGCGGGCGACGGGCAATTTGAAGATGGTACAGAAAGCCCTCTCTCATGCCGATATCAAGACGACGACTCGATACGCTCATGTCCTTGATGAGGAGGTGGCGGCTGCAATGGAGTCGCTGCAAAATTCTGCCGCGAAGTCCCGAACAAAGTCCCGAACCCGAAAGCCAAAAACTGCCTAACGCAATGCGCCTAGACAACAATTTGCGTTGCGCCCTATTTCCTGGGGGTCAAGGGGTCGTCGGTTCGAATCCGGCCACTCCGACCAAACAAATAGTTGGCCGCTTCCCCCAAGGTGGCTACCGTCTTTTCGACTTCCCGCAAACAAGGTGCATTCTTAAGCCGCCATGCTGGCGTGCCGCTCGATAAAGAGTTCGATGGGACCTGTGAGAAAAGCAGCCTCCTGCTTGATCTTCTCGTCGCTCCATTCCCACCACCGGATCGCCAGCAATTTCGCAATAACATCCTGTGAAAAGCGATACCGGATAAGCTTGGCCGGGACCCCGCCGACGATCGCGTATGGCGGCACATCCCTGGTGACAATGGCGCCGGCCGCAACAATAGCGCCATCCGCGATGTGGACGCCTGGCATGATCAGCGCTTGGCGGCCGATCCAGACATCATTGGCGATGGTAATGCCGACGGGTTTGCCGCCGTGCGAATTGAGATCGGTCGCGTTCATCATGCGGCTGTGGATCGGAAAAGTGGTTGCAGCCCAAGGCACGTGGCTTCCCCCGGAACATTCAAAGCTCACGTTGCCGGCGACCGAACAGAACGCCCCAAGGGCCAACGGAGTGGCGGCAGACGCTCCAAGCACCTTCTTCCGGCTCACCCCATAGGTGTGACGTCCAACGGTCACGCTTGGGGGCAGCTTGGATCGAAACAGATTCCTCATGCGCAGCCAGCCCGTCACAGTGACCTCTTAAGCTTCTGGAGCAAGAGATCCGCGGGAGTCCGCCATAGACGATATCGACTGGCCTTTGCAACCTGCTGGCCGACTGGCGCCATGCCGTACGCGTTAAAGAACGCATGAACACGCGGCTCAGCGAACTGCTTTTTGCCTCGGGTATTGTAGTGTCGGATCGGCAGGCTATGAGGGCTTATGATTCGGCCGTTTTGAGAAAGGGCTACCCCGAGGCAGAACTGCTCGGGCGCCCAAGTGTCGGTCACCTTATGAACGGCCTTGATAGCGGCGAAGGCGTCCACCATGGCTGTGAGGTTGTCCCGGTGGATCCCGACGATGCCGCTGTTCCACATCGGTTCCTGGCCGGTCAGGACCTGGCCGCCGACGCTGATGTTCTTGCCCGGCAGCGCGTTCTGATAGATGCGATGCGGCCCTTCGCACAGGCGCATAGTGGAATGGGTCGCAGAGATCGAGCGGAAGCCCTTCGACGGGTCACCCACCGGGTACATGTCGGTGTCCATGAAAAGGAGCCGATCTGCTCGCTGCAAAAGCTCACGCATAGCCCCGGCCTTGATACCGAAATGGTAGCTTCCGCCGAAAGACCACTGGTCTTTCTGTTCGGCCGTTATGAGCATTGTCTCAACAGGATAAGCGCGAAATAGGTCAGTCCTGTCCGTTGCGACGACTATTCTGGCGGTCGGGCAATGGTGCAAAAGCTTGAGGGCGCTGAGTAGCGCGCCGCGATGGTAAAGCTCGTTCTCACCATAGGCGATGTAACCAAAAACGTCGTTCATTCCGCCACGTATAATGGGTCGTTCAATCTTCTACTAGCTGCGCTCGCAGTCGTTTTGCTCCCAGAAATCTCCTGCTGAAATCAGCCGACGATTACTACTGGCACACATCGACCCATTCGGCATCGACAATCTGTGCCATGCGCTCAGGGCTCAGCCGCACCGCGGCGTTGGTGGCGCCGGCCGCGGGCACGACTTCATCGAAGGCGCGCAGCGAGACGTCGCAATAGACCGGCAGCGGCGCCGGCAGGCCGAACGGACAGACGCCGCCGACGGGATGGCTGGTAATCGCGACAACCTCATCGGCGTCCAGCATCCGCGGCTTGCCGCCGAAGCGGTCCTTGAACTTGCGGTTGTCGAGCCTCGACATGCCCCCGGCCACGATCAGCATGGTCTCACCGCCGACGCGCAGGCAGATGGTCTTGGCGATCTGCGCCGGCTCCACGCCATGCGCCTCAGCCGCCAGCGCCACCGTCGCCGAACTCGCTTCGGTGACGAGCACTTCGACATCGGGCGCATGGGCAGCCAGGAAGGCGCGCACGGTCTCAAGGCTCATCTCGGCATCGTCCCATTCGAAAAATGCGGTTAGCGTTCACACTGGATAGCTTCACGCTCGGTCGGCGGCAACCTCCCCGCCCCTCGACGGCTGCAGCGGTACCAGGCCAGGCGGGCCGCGCCGCATGTCGGCAATGGAAGGCGCATCCCCCGTGCGGGAGATGTGTTCGGGCTGCTGCCTTGGTAGGTCGCAATGGACCAGGGCCGGCGCTGATGCTGTGCTCCCACGACCAACCGGAGAGATCATCATGCTCAAGCTCGCCTCGGCTCTGGCGCTGCTGCTTGTCGGGACGGCGCCGCTGCTTGCCGACGACATGCCGATAAACGCGGACGCCATCAAATGGGGCCCTGCTCCTGCTGTCCTGCCCGCCGGCGCGGACATGGCTGTCATCGCCGGGGACCCCTCGAAGGATGGCATCTACGTGCTGCGGTTGAAGCTGCCGGCCGGCTACAGGATTGCCGCGCACAACCATCCCACCTCGGAGTATGTGACGGTGATTTCCGGCAATTTTCATATCGGCATGGGCGACAAGCTCGACGAGACCAAAGGCATCGAACTGACCGCCGGCGGCTTCGGCGTAGCCCCACAGGGAATGAACCATTACGCCTGGACGACAAGCGCTACGATCGTCCAGGTTCATGGCGAGGGGCCGTTCGCGATCACCTACGTCAACCCGGCGGACGATCCTAGCAAGAAGTGACATTCGCCATTGGGCGAATGCAACAAGCCCGCCAGGGCAAACCATGGCGGGCTTGTTGAACGACGCTTGGCCGTTGTTTATGAAACGGACCGGTTTTCCACAGGCGCCGTGGGCGCCGGGGCATCGATCAGGGCCGTTTCCGGCAATTGCAATGCTGCGGCGATCCGGCGAAGTTTCGTCGGATCGGTGTCCTTGCCGCTCTCTATGTCGGCAATCTCGCTGGTCGACAGACCGCAGGTCAGGGAAAGCTCTTCAATACTGTATCCCTTTGTCTCCCGGATGGCTTTGAGGCCGGGGTGCTCAAGCGCTACATCGGCCGCAACATCGGCCGCCAGCCTGGAGAAGGGTTCGTGCTTTGCAGTTTGGGGCATTGGCAACTCCATGGGGCTAAAGAGTTTTGGATCAAATGATAGGGTGTTGCCTGAGAGCCGGGACAATGCCCGCTTGACGGCGATTTGCCAAGGCCCAAACCGACCGTCACAGCATCGTGAACCGGCGTCAAAACCGCAGGCGCCAGGGCACATATAGGATCTCCGCCCCGATCTCCCAATCAAGTTCTTTTGAAGGGCCGCACGCCGAAGTGTTCAGCGGTTTTGCGCCGCTCGCGCGTTAGCCTGATGTTGCTGGCAGTCGCATCGGGCCAGCTTTTCCCAAGAGGATCAGATCCATGACATTCAAGACATCAGCCATCGTGCTCGCCACGATTTCAGGCCTCGCCGGCGCGAGCATGGTCGCGGCGCAAGCCGCCGAGGCCGTGCGCATTCGCGGCACGGTGACCGCCTTTGCCGGAGCGACGCTGACGGTGAAGACCCGCGAAGGCGCTACCGACGCCATCGCGCTGGCTGAAGGGTGGAAGATTTCCGGCGTCGCCAAGGCGGATGCCGGGGATATCAAGCAAGGCGATTTCCTCGGCATTGCCTCTGTTTCGAAGGCCGATGGCGGCAGCGGCGCGCTTGAGGTGGTGATCTTCCCGGCCGCGCTCAAAGGCGCCGGCGAAGGCGACCGCCCGTGGGATCTCGAGCCCAACAGCCGGATGACCAACGGCACGGTCGCCGATGTCACCGAGATTGCAGGTCGCACGGTGACGCTGACCTACGACAATGGCCAGAAAAAGCAGATCGCGATCCCGCAGACGACGCCGGTGGTGACCTTCGCGCCGGCGACGCCCGCCGACCTCAAGCCTGGCTCTGTGGTGTTCGTCAACGCCGAGCGCGGCAGCGACGGCAAGCTGACCGCGGGCCGGGTCGTGGTCGGCACCAACGGCGTCATTCCGCCAATGTAAGTTGCCGACGAAGCGGCCAGACACAATCCAGAAACAAAATTCTACAGTCCGGAAAAACTGTCGAAAAGTTCGGAGGCGATAGTCATGACTGCGGGGTTCACCGGGACCGATCTTGCTCGGTGACGGTCAAATTCAGCCCGCGCAGAAAAGGAAACGAAGTCATGAAGAAGTCCCTCCTGTCGGCTCTCGGGCTGGCTTTTGCCCTGGCTGTCTCTCTGCCCCTCATCGGCGCCAGCAGAGCCGACGCAGCATCGCTGCACAAGAAGCATCACCATCATCATCATCACAACAAGCATCACCGCCATCACCATCACCACCACCACCACCACCACAACAAGGTGGAGGCCAAGAAGGCCTGACACGGCCGACTTGCCCAACGGGAAGGCTGGCCCTGGAGTCCTCGCCAAGGCCGCCTTCCCGTTGGTTTTTGCCAGGCGACATGTGGAAAAGCTGAAGGCAGGATTCGATGGCGCCGATGCGCCAGAACGCGAGCAACCACAGCGCACCCCAACGAACGTATCAGGCGCAAGGCCGACAACACAGCGGTTGCCAGTTGCAGGACACCACGGGTCTCTCAATGCTGTCGGAACCCGCTAGGACGGCGCCGCGAACGCGAGCACTATTGCGATCAAAATCAAAAGCGGTCCCATCCATTTGAAATGCTTCGCGACCTGCAGCCACCATGGCTGCTGACCTTTCTGGGCCTGAAAAGGACTTTGGAGCAGCCCAAAACCAACGCCTGTCATCCACAGCCCAGCGCAGAACATGATGAACTCGTCGATGTAATTTGCGACCACGCCCGTCTCCTCCGCCGGTACCTTTGGACTGGCGTTATAGTCGCAGCCGGGAGTGGCAGAAAGCGCGGTGCCAAGTGGCGGCAATGACTGCTGCCGCCACCTGACAAGAGCCGGGCGCGGACTCGGTCTTGGCCGGCCATTTGGGCACGCCACGGTGTGACCTTCGCATGGGATGCCGCGCCGCTACCTCAGCGGCCTTCACGCGAAAATGCATGGTCGATGCCGGCCCCGCCAGGCGCCGTCCGTTGGCGAAGGCTAAAAATCGACGTCGCGAAAAAACGCGAAGAAAATTCGAACCACGCATGAACCTTTGCTTTGGAGGCCGCACTAACCGGCATGGACGCCGAGAAGGCGATCCCAACACAGAAGGACGCCATGGTGGCGATCCTCGATCCAGAGAAGGAAATGCTCAAATGACCAACTTCAAGCGCATCACGCTCGCCGCGGCCCTCATCGTCTCGGCCTTCGGTTCGGCTTCCGTTCCGACCTCGGCTTTCGCCAACGGCACGCATCCCACGGGCGACGGCGGCGCGGTTTGCAAGGGCTCCGGTCATTGCCTGGTGCTCTCGATCGAGTGCAAAGGCACCTATACCGACGCCACGGACAAGAATGGCACTGTCTATGGCAAGTGCAGCCAGACCGCGCAGGTTTCGCCGCAGGCCAAGATCAAGCTCGCCAAGTAATCGGCCGCAGATCAGGGAAATGCGGTCGTCCGCGGGACGGCCGCCATTTTCTTTTTGTTTTCGTGAATTGTTTTAGCGCCGGCTGAGCAACAAGCTGGCGAGAAGGCCGACCACGACTAACCCAACAGCAGCGGCTGTTGCCGGACGATCGCGCGCCGTCTTTTCGATCGCCCTGCCCTGCTTCCTGATCGCCGGCAGCGCATCGCTGACAAGGTCGGCAAGCTGCCCATAATAGTCCGAAGCGGCATCGCGCCCGTCCTCGTAGTAAGCACCGCCGCGTTTGGCCACGACTTTGCGCAAGGCGGCGAGCTCTTTGGAAAGGGTCGCGACCTGCTTTTCGAGATCGAGATCGGAGAGGGTCGAAAGCGATGCCATGATTGTTTTCCTTCTTTTTGAGAGAAGGCCAAACGCATGGCCGCAGAACCGGTTCCGGTCTGCTTGCCCGAGGCAGCGGAAAGGTTAGCGCACCTGGTCGAGCAGGCGCTTGCACTCCAGGAGGTCAAACAGCGCCTCCTGCAGCAAGGCCCGGTTGTCGCGCGACAGTTTCGATGCGCCGGGCTGGACCGGACCTTCCTCCTCGGTCTTGCCCAGGCCGAAAAAGCGGCGGCTGGGTTTTACCTTGGGCTGGCCGACCAGCATCTCGTCATCCATGCCGCGCGGCTGGGCGGCTGGCGTCAGCGGCACCTGATCGGCCTGCCTGCGCTGCGAGATCGCTTCGACGGCAGCCATGTCGCCATTGCCGATGGCGACCAGGAAATGGTTGCCGTTCTCGCGCAGCAGTTTCTGCACGCCCTTGATCGTGTAACCCTGGTCGTAGAGCATGTGGCGGATGCCCTTGATCAGTTCGACATCCTGTGGCCGGTAGTAGCGGCGGCCGCCGCCGCGCTTCATCGGCTTGATCTGGTTGAAACGGGTTTCCCAGAAGCGCAGCACGTGCTGCGGCAGATCGAGATCCTCCGCGACCTCGCTGATGGTGCGGAAAGCGTCGGGGCTCTTGTCCATGGGCGAAATCCTCACGCTGGACGGCGATCCGGCCCAGTCTGCCGAATCGGGTATCATTTCAGCGGTTTATGAAACAATATTCAAGCCCGGCGTCAAAACGGCCCGGCGTTTTCAACCGAAGCCTGCGGCAGAACCTATTTGCCGCCCTTGGCCTTGCTGTTCTGGTGCGAGCGCAGGATACGGCTTTTCAGCACGTTCGACGACTTGAAGGTCATCACCCGGCGCGGCAGGATCGGCACTTCCTCGCCGGTCTTGGGATTGCGGCCGATGCGTTCGTTCTTGGAACGGACGTGGAAGGTGGCGAAGGACGACAGCTTCACCGTCTCGCCGCGTACGATGGCTTCACAGATTTCGTCCAGCACCGCTTCGACGAGTTCTGCCGATTCAGTGCGTGACAAGCCGACCTTACGGTAAACAGCTTCGGCAAGGTCGGCGCGCGTAAGTGTCTTTCCCCCCATGCGACCGTCCCATCAGTTCAAAAAACATAAATCGATACAGGTAAAGGCAGAGCCTAAGTAATTGATCCGGCAAGGTCAAGGACCGAAACCGGACCGTTCGGCACTTACCAGCGAACGAGAACCGCGCCCCAGGTGAAGCCGCCGCCCATCGCTTCCAGGAGCACGAGATCACCCTTCTTGATGCGACCGTCGGCGACAGCCACCGAAAGCGCCAGCGGCACGGAAGCAGCCGAGGTGTTACCGTGCAAATCGACGGTGACCACCACCTTTTGCTCTGCAATCCCGAGCTTCTTGGCCGAAGCGTCAATAATGCGTTTATTGGCCTGATGCGGCACGAACCAGTCGAGGTCGCCGGCGGTTATGCCGGCCTGCGAAAACGTCGCCTCGATGACATCGGTGATCATGCCGACGGCGTGCTTGAACACTTCGCGGCCTTCCATCCTGAGATGGCCGACCGTGCCGGTGGTCGAGGGACCGCCATCGACGAAAAGCTTGTCCTTGTGGGCGCCGTCGGAGCGCAGGCTCATCGCCAGCACGCCACGGTCGGCAATGCCGCCGGTGCCCTCATCCGCTTCCAGCACCAGCGCGCCGGCGCCGTCGCCGAACAAGACGCAGGTCGAGCGGTCGCTCCAGTCGAGGATGCGAGAAAAGGTCTCCGCGCCGATCACCAGCACGCGCTTGGCGAGGCCGCCTCTGATGTAGAGGTCGGCGGTGGTCACCGCATAGACGAAGCCCGAGCACACCGCCTGCAGGTCGAAGGCAAAGCCGTGATGCATGCCGAGCCGGTTCTGGATCTCGACGGCGGTCGCCGGAAAGGTGTTGTTGGGCGTCGAGGTCGCCAGCACGATCAGGTCGATGTCGGCAGGCGTAAGACCAGCATTGTCGAGCGCTGCGCGCGCCGCCGCCTCGCCCAGCGACGCCGTCGTCTCGTCATCGGCGGCTATATGACGCTGGCGGATGCCGGTGCGCTGGGCGATCCACTCGTCCGAGGTCTCGACCATGCCTTCGAAATCGGCATTCTTCATGATGCGGCGGGGCAGCGCAGCACCGGTGCCGCGCACGACTGATCTGATCAAAGCTCTTTCCTATTCCTTTTCGTCGACGGTGGCGTCGGATTTCCTGCTTGCCTGGGCATGCGGGTTGCGCGCATGGAACAGGTCGAGATCGGCCTCGATGCGGTCGATCAGATTGTTGCGCACCATGTCATAGCCAAGCTCGATGGCCGCCGCGAAACCGTCCGAATCGGCGCCGCCATGGCTCTTTACCACGATGCCGTTCAGACCCAGGAAAACACCGCCATTGGAGCGGCCCGGATCGAGCTTTTCGCGCAGGCGGTCAAAAGCGCCCCTGGCGAAGACATAGCCGATCCTGGCCATCAGCGTGCGGTTCATCGCGGCGCGCAGATAGCCTGAGATCTGGCGCACAGTGCCTTCTGCCGTCTTGAGCGCGATGTTGCCGGCGAAGCCCTCGGTGACTACCACGTCGACCGTGCCCTTGCCGATGTCGTCACCCTCGACGAAGCCATGATAATTCATCGAGGCCATGTTGGCCTCGCGCAGCATGCGCCCGGCTTCCTTGACCTCTTCCTGTCCCTTGATCTCCTCGACGCCGACATTGAGCAGGCCGACTTTCGGCCGGTCGATGCCGAACACCGAGCGCGCCATGCCGGTGCCGAGAATGGCAAAGTCGATCAGCTGGTGCGCATCGGCGCCGATGGTGGCGCCGACATCCAGCACCACGCTCTCGCCGCGCATCGTGGGCCAGATCGCCGCGATCGCCGGACGATCGATGGTCGCCATCGTGCGCAGGCAGAACTTCGACATCGCCATCAGCGCGCCGGTATTGCCGGCCGAAATGCAGGCCTGCGCGCTGCCACTCTTGACTGCTTCGACAGCCTTCCACATCGACGACTTCCAGCGGCCGTGGCGCAGCGCCTGGCTCGGCTTGTCGTCCATCCTGACCGCGACTTCGCAATGGTGGAACTCGCTGACCTCGGCCAGTTTGGGAAATTTGGCGAGTTCGGGGCGCACCAATTCCTCGCGCCCATATATGACGAAGCGGATGTCGGGACGCCTGACGGCGACCGTCATGAGTGCCGGGATGACCACGTTTGGCCCGTGATCGCCACCCATGGCATCGATGGAAATCCTGATCACGCGGTCTTTATCTCACTAGCTTGGGCCAGGGCACATGGCCCGCGAAAGAAATACTAAACTCGCGAAATTCGGGGGCTCGCGAAGGTTCGGCGAAAATAGCGGTTTTGGGCTGCCGCACAACCGGCTTTTCTCCGATCGCTTCGTGTTTTAGGATTTTCCAAGCAAGGATCGCAGCTTTTGCTGGAATTCATTCTCGACGGGCTCGTCCGGGCCGGCGGCATCGAGAGAGGCGCCTGCCTTGCGCGGATAGGGATCGATCGCCAGCCCGAAGAACTGTTCGGCGAGCGCGCCGACGTCGATCGTGTCGCCGGAGAATGTTTCCGGGCCGTCTGGCCCGTCGGCGTCGAGCAGGATCTCGCCGCCGCCTTCGAAACCTTGCCGTCCGAGTTTGGATTGTTCGGGCAAGAACAGCGCCTCGACCTCCTCGTCGATATGGGCCGCGACCGGCTCAAGGGTGACGATGCAGGCCTGGGTGATATCAGCCTCGACGCGGCCGCTGACCTTGACGCCATTGCGCTTCCACGGCGCCACCAAAAGCTCAGCACGGTAGTTTTCGACCGAAAGCAGCTCGTGCTCGCGCGCAAGCATTGCGCGCTGCGCGGCGTCGGCGTCGATCACCACCTGCAAACCTTTGTGCGGCAGGCGGCCGACATTGGCCGCGAATGAGACCGGGCTAGGCGTGTCCACATGTTTCATCTTGGTCTCCCCTCCTCACTCCGCTTTCGCGACCGGAAACGCCACGGCACCGGAAACGATCAATTCGGACGGCTGTGCTTCAAGCTGCCTTGCGGCATCGATTACATAGGACGCCAGCGGCAAGGCTTGCGGCCAGGCGCCGGCATCGGGCCTGACATTGCGCGCCAGGGCGGCAGCAAGCGCGTCGGGGTCGCTGCGTCTCAGCGCGTCGTCATAGGCGGCGGTACGGCCGTAGAACATTTTGGCCAGCCTCTTCATGCGCTTGGGCACGCCGACATCGCCAACGCCCAGTTCCCGCAGCGAATGCTCGACATCGAGAAAGAACTCGTCGATCAGCACCTGCGCGACCTCATGCGCGACGCCCTCTTCGCCGCGCAGCCGGTGCTGAAACAGGAACATGTGCAGCGACAGCATCTCGAAACGGCCGAGCGGCGTATCCGGCACATTCCAGTGGGAATAAAACACGGTCTGCCGCGCCGCCGCCACGATTTGTGCGTAAAGCGCCTCGGTGATAGCGCGGTTGGCATTGCGTTCGCGGCCAAAAAGGCGCTGGAACATTGAGGGTGGTCTCCTGGGGACCGATTGTTTGAATGGGCCTTGTTGCATCGGCAAGCAAGCTGGTTTACCGGTTTTGCCGCCCAGCGCAAGTTGCGGCCAGCTAATGGAGTTGTTGTTGCGCGCGCTGAAATTCAAGTCGACTTTTCTGCCTGGGGCCACCGCCGCGGTTTCGCTGGTGCTGGTGGCCTCCGCGCTGTCGGGCTGCAATTCGTCCAAGATGTTCGGCGACCTTAACCCTAGCGAGACGCTGACGCAGGGCTATGTTATCGACCAGCAAGCGGTCGATTCGGTGCCGGTGGGCTCCAGCCGCGAACAGGTGCTTCTGGCGCTCGGCACGCCATCGACGAAAGCCACCTTCGACAATGAGGCGTTCTATTACATTTCGCAGACGCGCAAGCGCTATGTCGCTTTCGACAAGCCGCGCCTGGTCGACCAGAAAGTGCTCGCGGTCTATTTTGGCGAGGACGGGCGCGTCACCCAGATTGCCAATTACGGTCTGAAGGACGGCAAGATTTTCGACTTTATCTCGCGCACCACGCCGACCGGCGGCAAGGACCAGAACTTCCTCAGCCAGATCATCAAAGGCGCCAGCAAGCTGGCGCCCCCCATTCCTGGCGGCGGCGCCTAAGAAGCGACCGCCTTCCTCAGATTTTTGCTTCCCCCGAAGCGACACCATCTCAGGCGACCAAAAGCCCGCGGGAGCGATCCTGCGGGCTTTTGTTTTGAGGTTATGCGGCCGCAACACCCGTCGCGCTTTGCCGCGCGTGGCCTGTTCGGCCGCCGGGCTCCAGCGAGGCGCGGTGCACAGCCGCACTCTGCCGCGCTTCCGAAGGCGTCATGCCGAAATGCCGGCGGAAGGCGTGGTTGAAGGTCGAGAGATCGCCGAAGCCGGCGTCGAAGGCGATGGCGCCGATGGTGCGGTGTGCCAGGCGCAGGTCGGATAGCTTGCTGCAAACCAGCGCCAGCCGCCGGCCAAGCACGAACTGCGACAGCGAGGTACCCTCACCCTCGAACAGCTTTCTGATATAGCGCGCGCTGACGCGGTGGCGCCCGGCCAGCGCGTCCGACCCGACATCGCCGGAAGCCAGATTGCTTTCGATATCGGCTTTGATGGCGCGCAGCCGCGCGGCGCGTATGCCGCGGCCTGCGGCGACCTCGGTGGCGTCCTGCGTTGCCCCGACCACGACCGCGACAAGGTCCTGTATGTGCTTGGCGGCAAGCCAGCGCAATTCGGACGCGGCCAGGTTCGGCTCCTGCATCAGCAGACGGACATAGCTGGTCAGCAGCAAGAACTTTTCGCCCACGCATGACATCGGCGTCATCAGGGCGGCATCCGCATTCGCAGCCATGGGCCCGAGCGCTGCCTTGGGGATGGTGATGAAGAGATGATGCGACATCGCCCGCTCGATCACATGCGGATCAGAGGAGGACAGAAGGATTGCCTGGCCGGCCTCGATGCTGGCCTCGCGGCCGAGATGCGAGAAGGTGGCAGCGCCCTCCAGACACATGAAGAAAATGTAATCATCGGTCCCCTTGGCCACGGCGCGGGAACGGATGGTGCGGAAGGCGGTGGTCCTCGAATCGGCAATGCCGACGCCCGGCAGCCGCAGGATGGTCGCGTCGACGGAGAGCTTTTCCTCCGTGACGTTAAAATCCATGTCGGTCACCATCCGGCGCAACAGGTCGCAATAGACGTTTCGCCATTCCGCTCGCGGCCACATGGCGGTCGAAAAGCGCGCATGCGCAAACTCGGGGGGTCGAATAGTCATGGGGTACTCCCAAGCGATTGTCTTCATTTCACTGTCGTTCGTAGTCGAGGCTCGTTCCATGAACGGCCTCTCATTCCGACGGCGGCAATCGGGGGGCAGTGGATGGCTACAATGATTTGCGCACTTGGACAAAAGACTATTTACGAAGCTATGGATGAGCTTAGTTCATTCATGCTAAGAAACCCAGGGGCAGGATAGGGTAACGGCAGATGACAAGACGGCTTCCACAACTGGAATCCATTCGGGCTTTCGAGGTCATTGCCCGGCTGGGCAGCTTCAAGCGCGCCGGCGATGAGCTGAATGTTACGCCAAGCGCGCTCAGCCACCGCATCGCCGATCTCGAAGCCGATCTCGGCGTGCTTCTGTTCACCCGCCATGTCCGCCGCGTCGAACTAACGCTTGAAGGCGAAAGATTGTCCGCGGGCGTGAGACGCGCACTGCTGGAAATCCAGAGCACGATCGCGAGTGTCGCGCGCAACGAGCGCACGAGGCTGAGGGTCACCGCCATTCCTTCGCATGCCGTGCGCTGGCTGGCCCCGCGTCTGCACAGGTTTCGCAAAAAGCATCCCGAAACAGAGATCGACATCAATGCGGATCTTGCAGTCGTCGACCTTTCGCAGCGAACAGTCGACATCGCATTGCGCTTCGGCGGCGGACACTATCCGGCCGTCGAGACCGAATGGCTGATGGCTGATGCGATCTTTCCTGTCGTCAGTCCCGACTATCTCGCCGCCAACGGCCCGGTCAGAGACCAGCACGATGTGCTGCGACTGTTTCGCATCCTCGACACGACGGCCGAAAATGACGAGAGCGGCGCCAATTGGCGCCACTGGTTCGAGAGAAACAATCTGCCGCTGGATACGGTTGGCGACGGCATGAATCTGAACGGCACCTTGTTGGCGGTCGAAGCGGCGGCGAGCGGTCTGGGCGTCGCCATCGCGAGGAAGTCGCTGGTCGAGAGCGATTTGCGCACCGGCAGGCTCGTCCGCCTCCTGACGACGGACATACCGACGAACTGGAACCACTACGTCGTCGTCCACCCGTCCATCTCCGCCTGGGAGCCTGCCAGATCGTTCATCAACTGGCTGAAGGCGGAAGCCGGCGACAACACCGGCGACGGTTGACCTCGGCGGCCGTCTAGGAGCTCTCATCACATCGTATCGGCCATTTGCTCATCCTTGCGGCCCGACTGGTTTGCGGTCTTGGCGGCAAGCGCTGCCGCCATCTGGCTCTCCAGCTCGCGCAGCTTGGCGTCGAGTGTCGCCATGCCGCCCCAGGCGAATGTCGCGCGGTACAGCGGTGCGATCTCGGGCGTCAGGAATTCGACCAGGGTTTCGTCCTCGACCCAGACCTTGAGCACCTTGAACAGGCGGGCATCGATCAGCCCGCTATGCCAGCCCATGCGGGCGGCAATGCCCTGGATGGTTTCGGTCGAATTGGGCGTGCTGAGCAGCACATGCGAGCCGGAGCGCAGGCGCATGTTCGGGTCGAAGCCGATGCCGAGCGGCGCTTGCTGGTCCAGAACCGTGCCGCACGGCAGGATTTCGATCAGCGAGCCGAAATCGTCGCCGAGGCAGACGAACCATGCTCCCTCAGGAAATGGCGGCGACGGCGCACGAACCGCGGTGGCGACAAGCATTTCGGCAAGGACGCTGGCGACGGCCTGCGGATCGCGGGCGTTGAATGAAGCGTGGTGCAGCATGGCAATACTCCTGTTTTCAACGGCGGCGGCCGGCAGAAGTGCCGACCCATGCCGCGGCGTTCCGCGAAAACTGAATCACCGGCTGAGCGTCAGGATGACCGCGGCAAACAAGCAGGCGTATTCGGCCAGTCCAAGCACAAGGCGCAAATTGTGGTTGGCCGCCCAGTTGTCGCGGGTCTGCGCCCAATCATCGGGGATGGTCACCGGCGTCCAGCTCTGCACCTGTTTGTTGAGCGGCACCTGAGTGCTGACGGTGAAGCCAATGTCGATCACCACCAGCGCCGCGGCGACGATGGTCAGGATGCGCGGCAGGCCGGCATCGACCGCAAACATCGCCATCGCCGCGATCAGCACCAGCGTCGTCAGCCTGACGACCGGCATCACCCGGGTAAACGTCCGGTCGCGCATCTGATGCATGGCCATGTACTGGCCGGCGGTAAGATCATCGATGCGAAAATCGTGGATTACGCCCGAGACGTAGATGCCGGCAATAATTCCAGCCAGCGCAAGCGAAGCCGCCATCAAGAAAATGTCCATGTCTTTTCCCTGTCCGAATGTCGTTTCCCTGGCCAAAATCGCCGCAGAGGCGAGCCCGACACCGCGCCTATTGCAATGTCCTGGCCAATGGCCGGGGTATTAAAGCAGGCGGAGGGTCCGGGCTTGGGTAGGATGGAACGATGTTTTGGGCAATGCGGCCCTCCGATTGCGTCGGAAACATCAAGTGCCGTGAGGTCGAAAGCTATCAGCAAACATTGACGCGTACTTGCCAGCGACCGGTCAAATTCGTATCAGACCGTGCTGGCCAATGGCGCATCACGCTGAATTGGGAGGAGCATCCGTGCCGGAAAAAACCCGGACAAAACCGACAGGCTGGATGGCGACCGGAACGGCTGACGGCCAGGTGGTCACGCCTGACTGGATACCCATCGAGCCGGTGGCGATCGATGGCGTGAGGGTCAAGGAGATCAGGCCGGTCGCAACCTCCACCGGCTATCTGACCGAGATCTTTCGCGAGGAGTGGGAGCTCGATTCGGAGCCGGTCGGCCAGGTCTTCCAACGGACCTTGTATGCCGGCGCGGTGACTGGCTGGCATGCACACGCGGTGACCACCGACCGGCTGTTCTGCTGCGTCGGCAGCGTTCGCATTTCGCTGTTTGACGGACGCAAGGCCTCGCCGACCTTCGGCGCCGTCTGGCACAAGATTATCGGCCCGTTGCGCCCGGCGGTCGTCATCATTCCACCCGGAATATGGCACGGTGTTGTTTCGCTCGGAGCGGAGACGGCGGTGCTGCTCAACCTCGTCGACAAGGCCTATGCCTACGATCAGCCCGACCATTGGCGCCTGCCGCCAGACACCGACCACATTCCCTACAGACTGGTGTAGCGTGGAAGCATCTGCGCAGCGCGATCAGGCCGGCGGCGAACCGCTGGTTTCGATCGTGATCGCGACGCACAACCGGCCGGCAGCACTGTGGCAGGCATTGACCAGCGTCATGCGCCAGACGTTGCAAGACTGGGAAGCCTTGGTCATCGGCGACGATTGCAGGCCGGATACGGCGGCCGTTGTCGCTGAATTTGACGATGCCCGCATCGTCTACATCGATCTTCCCGTCAATTTCGGCGAACAGTCCGGTCCCAACAATATCGGCTTTGCCAGGGCGCGTGGCCGCTTCGTCGCCTTGCTCAACCACGACGATCTGTGGTTTCCCGACCATTTGGCGGCGATGACCGGCTGGATCGACGCCTCGGGCGCCGACGTGGTGCTGGCGCGCGGTGCCGTCATCCAGCCGCCGTCGGCGGCCGGCAATCCTGTCAATTCGATCTTCGGGATCGGCAAGGATGGTTTTTACGACCCCGTCACGACGGAAGGATTTGGCTCGGCACACATGTTTCGCCGCGCTTCGTTCAGCCTGCTCGGACCTTGGCGACCCGCCAGCCAGTGCTTTTGCGAAAGCTCGCAGGACTGGCTGTTTCGGGCATGGCGAAAGGGCGCGGTGATCGCGACGATGCCGCACCTCACGGTGATCAAGTTGCATTCCGGCATACGCAAGGGTTCCTATCTCGGCGACAATGCGCAGGAACAGAAGGATCTTCTGGATGCCATGCAGACGCCAGACGCCTTGCGCGTGAAAATCCTTGGCTGCGCGGGCGAACCCATTCGCCTGGCGGCATCGAGTTATCTCAGGCGCAGGCTGATGGCGGCTCTTGGCATCCATCCCCGCGCCCGCGCCTTCCGCCGCAAGTATAAGCGAGGCGCCTTCCTTGCCAAGCTGCGGCGCCTGCGTGGCCTGGCGCCGATGCCTGAGCGCGAACCTGGCGTGAGCGAATTGCTGGATCGCTACAGCAAGCGCGGCGATGCCGGGACCGAGCCGGGTGAGGTCTGAACAGACCCCCGCATGAATCTCAAACAAAAACCCGCGGGATCGCTCCGCGGGTTTTTTCTTGAATCAGTGGCTTTGCCTCAGCCGTGCGCGAGCACGGCCAGCAGCAGAAGCGCCACGATGTTGGTGATCTTGATTGCCGGGTTGACCGCCGGGCCGGCGGTGTCCTTGTAGGGATCGCCAACCGTGTCGCCGGTGACCGAAGCCTTGTGCGCTTCGGACCCCTTGAGGTGCTTGACGCCGTCCTTGTCGACAAAACCGTCCTCGAACGACTTCTTGGCATTGTCCCAGGCGCCGCCGCCCGAAGTCATCGAGATGGCGACGAACAGGCCGTTGACGATGACGCCGAGCAACGAGGCGCCGAGTGCCGCAAAGGCGGACGCCTTGGAGCCCGAGATCAGCTGCACGCCGAAATAGACGACGAGCGGCGCCAGCACCGGCAGCAGCGAGGGGATGATCATTTCCCGGATCGCCGCCTTGGTCAGAAGGTCGACGGCGCGCGCATAGTTTGGCTTGGAGGTGCCGGCCATGATGCCCGGATCCTCGCGGAACTGCTTGCGCACTTCCTCGACGATGGCGCCGGCCGCACGGCCGACGGCCGTCATGGCGATGCCGCCGAACAGATACGGGATCAGACCGCCGAAGATCAGGCCGGCGACGACGTAGGGATTGGAGAGGTCGAAGGAGACATCGCCCATGCCCTGGAAGTACGGATATTTGTCGCCATTGGCGGCAAAGAACTTCAAATCGTTCGAATAGGCCGCAAACAGCACCAGCGCGCCGAGGCCGGCCGAACCGATGGCATAGCCCTTGGTCACCGCCTTGGTGGTGTTGCCGACCGCGTCGAGCGCGTCGGTGGAGTGGCGCACTTCCTTGGGCAGGCCGGCCATTTCGGCAATGCCGCCGGCATTGTCGGTGACCGGGCCGAAGGCGTCGAGGGCGACGATCATGCCGGCAAGGCCGAGCATGGTGGTGACCGCGATCGCCGTGCCGAACAGGCCGGCGAGCTGGTAGGTCGAGATGATGCCGCCGACGATGACGATTGCCGGCAGTGCGGTCGATTCGAGCGACACCGCAAGTCCCTGGATGACGTTGGTGCCGTGACCGGTCACCGAGGCCTGGGCGATGGAGTTCACCGGGCGCTTGTTGGTGCCGGTATAGTATTCGGTGATCACCACGATAAGACCGGTCACAACGAGACCGATCAGGCCGCAGATGAACAGGTTCTTGCCGATGATGGTCATGCCGGCGACGGTGCCGACCTCGCCCCAGCCGACGGTTGCCGAGGTAGCGACACCGAGACCGACGATCGACAGCAGGCCGGTGACGATCAGGCCTTTGTAGAGGGCGCCCATGATCGAGCCGTTGGAACCGAGCTTGACGAAGAAGGTGCCGACGATCGAGGTCAGGATACAGGCGCCGCAGATGGCGAGCGGATAGAGCATCGCCGCACCCAGAGCGGCGGTTCCGCCGAAGAAGATGGCAGCCAGCACCATGGTGGCAACGACGGTCACCGCATAGGTCTCGAAGAGGTCGGCGGCCATGCCGGCGCAATCACCGACATTATCGCCGACATTGTCGGCGATGGTGGCCGGGTTGCGCGGATCGTCTTCGGGAATACCGGCTTCGACCTTGCCCACGAGATCGCCGCCGACGTCGGCGCCCTTGGTGAAGATGCCGCCGCCCAGACGGGCGAAGATCGAGATCAGCGAAGCGCCGAAGCCGAGCGAAACCAGCGCATCGATGACGATGCGGTCATTGGGCTGCAGGCCCATCGGGCCGGTCAGAATATAGTAGTAAATCGACACGCCGAGCAGCGCCAGGCCAGCCACCAGCATACCGGTGATGGCGCCCGACTTGAAGGCGATGTCGAGACCGGCGGCGAGGCTGTTGGACGCCGCCTGCGCGGTGCGCACATTGGCGCGCACCGAGACGTGCATGCCGATGAAACCGGCGGCGCCCGAAAGCACGGCGCCGATCAGGAAGCCGACCGCGGCGGTGATCGAAAGCAGCCACCAGGCGAGCACGAGCACGACCACGCCGACGATGGCGATGGTGGTGTACTGGCGCGCCAGATAGGCCTGCGCGCCTTCGCGGATGGCGGCGGAGATTTCCTGCATGCGTGCATTGCCCTGATCGGCTGCAAGAACCGATCGTGTCGCCCAGATGGCGTAAAGGATTGAAAGCAAGCCGCAGGCGATGACGGCAGAAATGATGGTCATTGCCGAATTTTCCTCGATTGATGGCCCAAAAGAACCCCTCCCTGGGCCGTTGGTGCGGGGAGCGGATAAGCCTAGGCGGAATCCGTCCTTCGCAGCGGTGTATGCGAAACAGGGCTCGGAACGTCAAGATATTGTTCGGTTTTTGCCCCGCTTTCAGCCAAAAGGTTTAGGCCACAACATTCCCATTGCCGATGCCCTGATATTAGATCGATTGAAATGACGCCGCGTCAGTCAATGCTTTGCCCGCAGTCCAGCGAACGTCAGTCGCCAGTCTCCTGCCCCATCTTGCGCGCCGTGTAGCGCTCGATGGCGGACAGCCCGTCATAGATCAGCACCGCCAGCGCCGCGACGATCAGGCCGCCTTGCAGGACGAAGGCGAGATTGCTGGACAGCAGGCCGGCGATGATCACCTCGCCCAGCGTCTTGGCGGCAACCGTCGAGCCGATCGTCGCCGTGGCCAGGCTGATCACCACCGACAGCCTTATGCCGCCCAGAATGATCGGCGCGCTCAGCGGCAATTCGACCTTGACCAGTCTTTGCCAGCCCGTCATGCCGGCGCCGCGCGCGGCCTCCATGATGTTGCCCGGCAGCGTCGTGAGGCCGGTCAGCGCGTTCTCGAAGATCGGCAGCAGGCCGTAGAGAAACAGCGCAATCAGCGTCGGCTTCTCGCCGAAACCGACGGCGGGCACCGCCAGCGCCAGCACCGCCACCGGCGGAAAGGTCTGGCCGATATTGACCAGACTGCGCGACAGCGGCAGGAATTCGGCGCCCGCCGGCCTGGTCACCAGGATGGCAAGCGCCACGGCAACGATGGTTGCGGCGACGGTAGCGATCAGCACGGTCCTGAGATGCACCAGGGTCAGCGTCAGCAGGCTGCCCTGATTGTAGATCGCCGGCGCATTGTTTTCGGTCAGCGGCTTCAACAGCGGCTCGAACCAGCCGGGATTGGTGACGAAGGCTATGAGAAGCACCACCAGGGCAAGCCTGAGCAGCGAAGGCAGCCAGGCTTTTAGACCGGCCCCTTTCATGCCGGTCTCGCCGCGCGCTTCACCAGCCCGTCGACGGTGACGCGGCCGAGAGGCTTGCCGTCTTCGCCCTTGACCGGCAGCGCCGGCCGGCCCGACCACAGAAGCTCGGCCAGCGCGTCGCGCTGGCTGGCGTCGCCTGGGATCGCCTCGCCTTCGGCAGTCCCCTTTTCCACGGCGTCGCGCACGCGGCCGAGCGACAAGAGCCGGAACGGCTTTTCGCTGGCGCCGACCAGGGTTTCGACGAAGGCGTTCGCCGGCCGCGCCAGGATCTCTTCCGGCTTGGCGTATTGCACCAGCTTTCCGGCATCCATGACGGCGATCTTGTCGCCCATGTGGACCGCCTCCTCCATGTCGTGGGTAACGAGGATGATGGTGGTGCCGAAGCGCTTCTGGATTGCCAGCAGGTCCTCCTGCGCCTTGGTGCGGATGATCGGGTCGAGTGCGCCGAACGGTTCGTCCATCAGAAGCACATTGGGCTCGGCGGCGAGCGCGCGGGCGACGCCGACACGCTGCTGTTGCCCGCCGGACAGTTCGTGCGGGTAGCGCGGGCCATAGGCCTCGGGGTCGAGCTGGTAGAGTGTCATCAACTCATCGACGCGGGCCTTGATGCGGTCCTTGTCCCAGCCCAGCAGGACCGGCACGGTGGCGATGTTCTGCGCAACGGTGCGGTGCGGGAACAGGCCGTGGCCCTGGATAGCGTAGCCGATGCTGCGGCGCAGCTCGTAGCCGGGCAGCGTGCGGTTGTCGTTGCCGTCGAGCTTGATGACGCCGGCGGTCGGCTCGACCAGCCGGTTGATCATTCGCAGCAGCGTCGTCTTGCCGGAACCGGAGGTACCGACAATGACGCAAACCGTACGCGGCTCGACGACCATGGACACGTCGTCGACCACGGTCGTCGCGTCATAGCGCTTGGTAATGCCTTCGATCTCGATCATGCCGTTTCAACCCTGCGCCTGGTGGCGGTCATTTCGATCACTGCGTCGAGGATGATGGCCGCGGCGAAGGCCAGCGCCACCGTCGGCACGGCGCCGAGCAGCACCAGGTCCATTGCGGTCTGGCCGACGCCCTGGAAGACGAAGACGCCAAAGCCGCCGCCGCCGATCAGTGCGGCGATGGTGGCCAGGCCGATGTTCTGCACCAGCACGATGCGGATGCCGGTGAGGATCACCGGAAAGGCCAACGGAAACTCGACGCCGAACAGGCGCTGGCCATTGGTCATGCCCATGCCGCGCGCTGCATCATTGGCCGCGCGGGGTGCGCCGGCAAGCCCGACCACGGTGTTGGCCACCACCGGCAGCAGCGAATAGAGGAACAAAGCCACGAAGGCGGGCGCGGTGCCGATGCCTCTGATACCGAGCGCTGCGGCACCCGGAACATGCGCGGCGACCCAGCCCAGCGGCGCGATCAGCAGGCCGAACAGCGCGATCGAGGGTATGGTCTGGACGATGTTGAGCACATTGAGCACGCCGGCCCGCAACCGTTCGACGCGGTGGCACAGGATGCCGAGCGGCAGGCCGACGATCACCGCCGCCGCCAGCGACCCCAGCGCCAGTGTGATGTGCTTGGAGCCTTCCGCCCAGAAACTATCGGCGCGGTTTGCATATTCCTTGAGGATCGACAGGCTGTCCCACTGCCCCGATATCAGCAACAAGCCGATGGCCAGCGCCGCGAGGACGAGCACGCCGATGCGGGCCGGTGGCGACAGGTTGAGCCTGGTCAGCACGTCGGCGAGCAACAATGTGAAGGCAAAGATCAACAGCCAGAAGCCGGAACCCGGCGAGATGCGGGCGAAGGTGTTGCCGGCCGGCGTCAGGAAGGTGCCGGCGACACCGATCAGGATGGCAAGGGCGGCGAGCGCCACGACGCTTGCGGCCAGGCGCAGGCCAAGCGGGGTTTTCAGCAAGGCAACAATTGCGGCCACGACGACGACTGCCAGCAGCAGCGGCCCGAT
Organism: Mesorhizobium sp. M0862; assembly: GCF_040319795.1. Classification (NCBI taxonomy): domain Bacteria; kingdom Pseudomonadati; phylum Pseudomonadota; class Alphaproteobacteria; order Hyphomicrobiales; family Phyllobacteriaceae; genus Mesorhizobium; species Mesorhizobium sp. M0862. Next base: position 38,526 of record NZ_JAMYOJ010000025.1, on the reverse strand, counting down.
CGTTGCGGGCAACGCCTCCAGCATCGAGCGCGCCTGACCGGGGACGATACGATTGGCGCGGAAGGTGGCGAACGGGGCCAGAAACGCCGCATAGGCAACGATCGCCGCGATAACCATGCCGAGCTTGTCGAAACGCAGGGTCATGGATGCCCCTCATGAGGAGCGATTTTCCACGTTGCGCAGACTACGCTGGTGATCGGCGAAAGCCGACGCGAAATCCGATCTCCCCCTTTGCGGGGGAGATGGCCGGCAGGCCAGAGGGGGGTGTGAAGGATCGCCAGCTTTCGAGCGTCGGCCTGTTCAGAAGCAACCCTGTCGAGGCACGCACCTGCTACCGGTTGTGAGGTCGGCGGGACAGCACCCCCCTCTGTCCTGCCGGACATCTCCCCCGCAAGGGGGGAGATCAGCAGCTTCCAGAGAGGGGTGTCTCGCACCAGCGTCACGATCAGCTATGCGCTGACTACTTCAAAAACCCGTTCTTCTTCAAAAAGTCCTCGGCGACACCCTTGACCGGCTCGCCGCCGACTTGGACGCGGCCGTTGAGTTCCTGGAGCGTGACGAGGTCGAGCTTGGCGAACACCGGCTTCAACAGCGTCTCGATCTCCGGATGCTCTTTCAGCACCGCTTCGCGGATGATCGGCGCCGGCTGGTAGACCGGCTGCACGCCCTTGTCGTCGGCGAGCACGACCAGGCCGGACGGCGCGATGCCGCCGTCGGTGCCGTAGACCATGGCGGCGTTGGCGCCGTTGGTCTGGTTGGCGGCAGCACCGATTGTCGCGGCGGTGTCGCCGCCCGAAAGCGTGATCAACTGCTCCGGCTTCAGCGTGAAGCCGTAAGTGGTCTGGAACGCCGGCAGGGCTGCCGCCGAATTGACGAACTCAGCCGACGCCGCCAAAACCACCGTGCCGCCGCCGGCGACGTATTTGCCGAAGTCGGTCAGGGTCGCCAGCTTGTTGGTCTCGGCAACCTCCTTGCGCAGCGCGATCGCCCAGGTGTTGTTGGCCGGTGACGGCGACAGCCAGACGATCTTGTTGGCGTCATAGTCGAGCTTCTTGGCGGTCTCATAGGCCTTGGCGGCATCCTTCCAGACCGGATCGTCGGCCTTCTCGAAGAAGAAAGCGGCATTGCCGGTGTACTCGGGATAGATGTCGATCTCGCCGGCAGTGATCGCCTTGCGTACCACCGGCGTGCCGCCGAGCTGGATGCGGTCGGTGGTCTTGATGTTGTTGGCGTTGAGCACAAGCTGGATGATGTTGCCGAGCACGCCGCCCTCGGTGTCGATCTTCGAGGAGACGACCACCTGGGCATTGGCGGAGGCGGCCGTGATGCCGAGCGCCAACGCCGCGCCGGCCAGAATCTTGACTGAAAACATTGTGAAAACCCCTTGCTTTGGACCGAAACGCGGTGGCCGCATATGAGCATGGCTTCAACGCCCCGTCGGGGCACACGGTTTCATAACAATGGGTACAGACGCAATAATTTTGTGCGGTCGCCGCGATTTCGGCCGCCGCCATGCTGACACGTCGTGCCAAGCCAAAGATAGAACCGGATCAGGCGCGGGCTTTGCGCGATCCGGTCAGTTTGAGCGCGCCAAGGGCGACGAAGCAGAGGGCGACGACCGGGAAAACCAGCCAGTTCAGCATCTCCCAGCCCCACGCATTGTAGATGGCGCCCGACATTAGCGAGGCGAAGGCGACGGAGCCGAACAGGACGAAGTCGTGGAAGCCCTGCACCTTGCTCTTTTCGGACGGATGGTAGCTGTCGGCGACCATGGAGGTGGCGCCGATGAAGGCAGAATTCCAGCCGAGGCCAAGCAGGATCAGCGCCGTCCAGAACTGCCACAAATGCAGGCCGGACAATGCCACCGCGGCGCAGCCGATGAGCAGGACCAGGCCGGTTGCGACGATGCGTTCGGCGCCGAAGCGATGGATCAGCGATCCGGTGAAGAAGCTCGGCGCAAACATCGCCATCACATGCCAGGAAATGCCGAGCGTGGCGTCGTCCGTCGACAGGCCGCAGCCGACCATGGCCAGCGGCGCGCCGGTCATGACGAAACTCATCAGCGCATAGCTGCCGACGGCGCAAAACAGTGCCGCGACGAAACGCGGCCGGGTGACGATCTCGGACAGCGGCCGGGCGTCGCTTGACGCGACTTCCGCGTGGCCGGGAGCCTTGGCCGGGATGCGCAGGAATGACAGGATGATGGCGCCGGCCGCCGCCAGAACCGGAATGGCCACGAACGAGCCGGCAAACATCACCGGCGCCAGCAATTCGCGGGTGAAGATGACGATCTGCGGCCCGAGAATCGCGGTGATGACGCCGCCGGCCAGCACGAAGGAAATGGCGCGCGCCTTGAATTCGGGCGGAGCATTATCGGCGGCGGCGAAGCGGAACTGCTGGACGAAGGCGCCGCCGACGCCGATCACCAGCAGGGCGAAAGCGAACAGCCAGAAGCTGGCGTGGAACAGTGCCAGCGTGGAGATGACGCCGCCAAGCGCGGTCACGATGGTGCCGGTCATGAAGCCGCCGCGCTGGCCGAGCCAGCGGATGATGGCCGCGGCCGGCAACGCGCCGAGCGCCACGCCGATGTTGAAGCCGGTGATTGGCGCCGTTGCCAGCGACTTATCGGGGCCAAGCAGATATTGCCCGGCCAGCCCGCCCATGGAAATGGCAATCGGCGCGGCCGAACCGATAATCGCCTGCGACGTCGCCAGAATGATCGCCGTGCGGCGCGCTTCCCTTGCTGCGCCGGCGACGGTGCCGGTCACAATGCGTCCTTGCCGCGCCCCTCGCCCCGCACCCGGCGCGACACACGGTCGAGCACGGCGTTGGTCAGCTTCGGCTCGTCTTCCTCGTAGAAGGCCTTGGCGATGTCGACATATTCCGAAACGATGACGGCCACCGGCACGTCGTCGCGCTTCATCAGTTCGTAGACGCCGGCGCGCAGGATGGCGCGCAATGTCGAATCGAGTCTGGACAGCGGCCAGTCTTCCGTCAGCGCCTGGCGTATGATCGGATCGATGGTCGTCTGGTTCTCGACGACGCCGGCCAGGATGGCGCGGAACCACTGCGCGTCGGCCTCGCGATAAAGCGCGCCGTCGACTTCCTTGCCGAGCCGGAACGCCTCGTATTCGGCGGTGATCTCGAAGACGCCGCTGCCGGCCACGTCCATCTGGTAAAGCGCCTGCACGGCGGCCAGACGGGCGGCGCCACGCTTGTTGGCGTGGCGTATCGCGGGCTGGCCGGGCGAAGCGGGTTCGCTCACGATTGCGCTCCCAGCTTCTCCTTGAGCGCGATCATGGTCAGCGCCGCGCGCGCGGCAAAGCCGCCCTTGTCGCCCTCCGAGCGCTTGGCGCGCGTCCAGGCCTGCGCGTCGTTCTCGGTGGTCAGGATGCCGTTGCCGATCGCAATCGCTTCCTGCACCGAGAGATCCATCAGCGCGCGGCTCGATTCATTGGCGACGATGTCGAAATGATAAGTGTCGCCGCGGATGATGGTGCCGAGCGCGACAAAACCATCATAGTCCTTGCCGCCCTCGCCCATGCCGTCGAGCGCAAAAGTGATCACGGCTGGAACTTCCAGCGAACCGGGAACGGTGACGACGTCATAGGTCGCGCCGGCTTCGTCGAGCGCGCTCGTCGCGCCGTCGAGTAGCGCGTCGGCAAGATCGTCATGAAAGCGCGCCTCGATAATCAGAAGGTGGGCCTTCTTCTTCGGGCGAATGAACGCTTTGCCGTGTTGGGATGTGCCTGCCATGAATGTCTCCGGGGGTAGCCGGTGACTTAGGCCGAAGCGGTCACATTCGCAAGCTTTGTCCGACGCTCAGGCCCGGTCTAATTTCCCAGGGGGGCTCAAAGCCCCTCTTTCACCGCCTCGACCAGTCGCGCGGCGTAGCGGGCCATGGTGTCGATCTCCAGGTTGACCTTGTCGCCCACCTTGCGCTCGCCCCAAGTCGTCACGGTCAGCGAATGATGGATCAACAGCACGTCGAAACGGGCGCCTTCGACCTTGTTGACGGTAAGCGAGGTGCCGTCGAGTGCGACGGAGCCTTTTGGGGCAATGAATTTTGCCAGTTCGCGCGGCGCCTCCAGCGTGAAGCGAACGGCATCGCCTTCATCCTTCCGCTCGGCGATTTCGGCCATGCCATCGACATGACCCGACACGATGTGGCCGCCGAGTTCGTCGCCGATCTTCAGTGCCCGCTCGAGATTGACCTTGGTGCCTGATTTCCAGCCCGACGCCGTGGTCAGCCTCAGTGCCTCTTCCCAGGCTTCGACCTCGAACCAGCGGGCGTTCGAGCCGCCATCTGGCAGCGCCGTCACCGTCAGGCAGACGCCGCCGCAGGAGATCGAGGCACCGATGGCGATCGTCGCGGGGTCATAGGCAGTGTCGATGCGCAGGCCGACACCTTCGCTCAGCGGCTTGACGGCCGCGACACTGCCGATATCGGTGACAATTCCAGTGAACATTTCAGATATCTCTCACCCATTCGGCATAGCTGTCTTCCCCGAAGCGCATCTCGCGCAATTTGCGGAAGCCTGCCGGGATATGGTTGGCGTCGATGGGCGATGCAATGCCGCCCTCGCCGATCGCTTCCGGTCCCTGGAACAGCACGATGCGGTCGACCAATCCCTCGGCGAGGAAGGCGCTGGCCACCTTGGCGCCGCCTTCGACCAGAACGCTGGCCATGCCGAGCGCGCCGAGATCCTCGAGCAGTTCCGGCAAGGCAATGCCGCCTTCATGGGTTTCGGTGCCGATGAAGCGCACACCGGCACGCTCCAGCACCGACCGCCGCAGCGGGTCGGCCTCCAGGCTCGCGGCGATATAGAGCGGCACCCGGTCGATGCCGGAGACCAGCTTCGAGGCTTCGGGCAGCCTGATCTGGCGGTCGAGCACGATGCGCGCCGGCGAGCGGTTCTCCAGCCCCGGCAGCCGCACGGTGAGCGCGGGATCATCCTCCAGCGCCGTGCCGATGCCGACCAGTATGCCATCGGCTTCGGCGCGCATCAGATAGACTTCGCGGCGGGCGATATCGCCGGTGATCGCGACCTGGCCGGCGCCATGCCTGCCGATCTTGCCGTCGCTGGAAAGCGCAAGCTTCAGAGTCACTTCCGGACGCTTTTTCATGGATCGAATCAAATAGCCGGCCATCTGCTCGGCGGCTTCCTCGACCAGCACCTTTTCGACCACTTCGATGCCGGCGGCGCGCAGGATGGCATAGCCTTTGCCGGAGACGCGCGGATCGGGATCGCTGGCGGCGCCGACGACCCGCGCCACTCCGGCATTGACCAGCGCGTTGGCGCAAGGCGGGGTGCGGCCATGGTGGGCGCAGGGCTCCAGCGTGACATAGGCGGTGGCGCCGCGCGCCAACTCGCCGGCTTCAGTCAGCGCCTCGGTCTCGGCATGCGGCCGGCCGCCAACAGCGGTGACCCCTGTGCCGACGATCATCGGGCCGGCGCCATCGTCGCGAACGATTATGGTGCCGACGGAAGGGTTGGTCGAGGTGCGGCCGGCATTTCTGCGCGAGAGCCTCAGCGCCGCGGCCATGAAGCGGCGATCGAGGGCCTGCTGATCGGCCTTCCCTGACGTTTGGCTTGCCATGCTCAGCCGGCGTCCTCTTCGCTCTTCAGCTCGTCGCCTTTGAGTTCGTCACCTTTGAGCTCACCCAGCACGTCATGGAAGTCCTTGGCCTCACGGAAATTGCGATAGACCGAGGCGAAGCGGACATAGGCGACGTCGTCGAGCGACTTCAGCGCTTCCATGACGAGCCGGCCGACCTCGCCCGAGGCGATTTCAGTCTCGCCGGAGCTTTCGAGCTGGCGCACGATGCCGGTGACGGCGCGGTCGATGCGCTCGGGATCGACATTGCGCTTGCGCACCGCGATCTCCACCGAACGCAAGAGCTTGTCGCGGTCGAACGGCACCTTTCTGCCGGACTTCTTCACCACCACGAGGTCGCGCAACTGGACGCGCTCGAAAGTGGTGAAACGGCCACCGCAATCGGGACAGACGCGCCGCCGGCGGATCGCCGCGCCATCCTCGGCGGGGCGCGAATCCTTCACCTGCGTATCTTCGGACTGGCAATAGGGACAGCGCATGGAGAGCCTTCAGGTTGGCGATTCTGGCGGAACGATAGGCTTAGAGGTTTTTGCCGGGACGGCAAAGGTTCGGCAACGGCCGCTCGCGCCCTCAGAGATAGCGAGGCGGGAGGAAAATTGCCAGCCGCGCCAGATATGTCAGGGCGCGACGTCCTTGGTCGGGAAGCCGCAGGACGTTCCGAGGTTGCGGTAGGCCTTGGTGAAGCCGTCCATAGGGATGCTGGCGACGGCTTGCTTGCCGAACGTCACGTCGAGCGAGATGACCTGGCGCATGGCCCGCAACAAAGCGAGACTGGTCTTGGCCTGGTTGTCGACGGTCCAACTCGGGCGGCCGGCATCATTGGAATAGACGGTCGCGGAAACCTTGACGCCGGGGTCACCGAAGGTCGCGGCGATCTTCTTGCCGGTCGGCAGCTCCTTGTTGGCGACGGTGAACATGATCGCCGGATAGGCATCGGGCGGCAGGGCGTCGCCAGTCGAGATCGAAAGCGTCAGCGTGCCGGCATTGCCGCCGCCATCGACAAAGGCCGTGGAGGCAGCGCAGGTCTTGTGGGAATCCTGGCCGGTGTCGAGCGCATCGATGATGGTGGTCCACCTGCCAAAGGTGTTTGTGGCGGGGATATCCGTGCCCGGCTGCGGCTGCTCCTGGGCGATCGCGCCCGACACGGCGACAGCGGCAAGCGAGCCGATGAAGGCCAGAACGGCAGGACGGAACACGCGCATCGTCAGATCTCCAACAGGCCGCGCCGCCCCAACAGCAAGCGGCGCAGAGCGCGGGATAAAAGACGATGCGCCGCTGGCGGTCAACCGAGATAGGGATAGAGCGGGAAACGATCGGTCAGCGCCACGACCTTGGCCTTCACGGCTGCTTCCACAGCCGCATTGCCTTCGTCGGAATTGGCGACCTTCAGCCCGTCCAGCACCTCGGCGATCAACTTGCCGATCTCGCGGAACTCGGCCTGGCCGAAGCCGCGCGTGGTGCCGGCCGGCGTGCCCAGACGCACGCCCGAGGTGACGAAAGGCTTTTCCGGATCGAACGGGATGCCGTTCTTGTTGCAGGTGATGTTGGCGCGGCCGAGCGCTGCCTCGGCGCGCTTGCCGGTGGCGTTCTTGGGCCTGAGATCGACGAGCATCAGATGGTTGTCGGTGCCGCCGGAGACGATGTCGAGGCCGGTTTCCTTGAGGCTCGACGCCAGCGCCTTCGCGTTGGCGGCGACACTCTCGGCATAGAGCTTGAAGCTCGGCTTCAGCGCCTCGCCGAAGGCGACCGCCTTGGCGGCGATGACATGCATCAGCGGGCCGCCCTGCAGGCCGGGGAAAACCGCCGAGTTCATCTTCTTGGCGATGTCCTCGTCATTGCACAGGATCATGCCGCCGCGCGGGCCTCGCAACGATTTGTGCGTGGTCGTGGTCACGACATGGGCGTGCGGCAGCGGTGACGGATGCACGCCGCCGGCAACCAGGCCGGCGATATGGGCCATGTCGACCATCAGATAGGCGCCGACCGCATCGGCGATCTCGCGAAAGCGCTTCCAGTCCCAGATGCGCGAATAGGCGGTGCCGCCGGCCAGGATCAGCTTCGGCTTGGTCTCATGCGCGGTCTTTTCGATCGCGTCCATGTCGAGCAGATGGTCGTCCTTGCGCACGCCGTAGGAAACGACCTTGAACCATTTGCCGCTCATGTTGACGGGCGAGCCGTGCGTCAGGTGGCCGCCGGAATTCAGGTCGAGGCCCATGAAGGTGTCGCCGGGCTGCAAGAGCGCCAGGAAGACCGCCTGGTTCATCTGGCTGCCGGAATTCGGCTGGACATTGGCGAAGTTGCAGCCGAACAGCTTTTTGGCGCGCTCGATGGCGAGTTCCTCGGCGACGTCGACGAACTGGCAGCCGCCATAATAGCGCTTGCCCGGATAACCCTCGGCGTATTTGTTGGTCATGATCGAGCCCTGCGCCTCGAGCACGGCGCGCGAAACGATGTTTTCCGAGGCGATCAGCTCGATCTCGTGACGCTGGCGGCCAAGCTCGTTGCGGATCGAGCCGAAGATCTCCGGATCGGCATCTTCCAGCGTGGTTTCGAAGAAGGATTCGAACTTGTTCGACGCTGCCGCTGCAGTTGCCATGGCCTGAAATCCTTCGGTTCGGGGCATTTATCTATGCATATCGTTGCCCCGAAACCGCTGCACGGTTCCGGGCGACATGCATTGCCGCGCCATTAACACAGTTGTTTTCGCCTCGCCACGTTTGCAGCGCGAAATTTGCTGGCCGGATTGCGCCAGAGCGGCCCTGAACCGCTATTTTCGCTCCTGCCGCCCCTGCAGCAAGGCTTCGGTGAGCGTGATCTCGGTAAACAGCGCCCGCGCCGTATGGTCGTTGATCGCGCCGCTGCTTAACATGTCGCGCACGGCGATGCGCTCGGCCTCGATGCCGGCAAGCCGCATTTCGAGCTCCAGCCGCCCGGCTTCGCGGGCCTCTGCCCGGGCGTCGTCGGCCTCGTCCGAAGTGGCGATCCGGCGCCGGTAGCCGGCGACGATGTTTTCGGCGGCGGCAAGCCTGGCGCCGGGCACCTCGCCCTGGTCGTCGTCGCTGGCGCCCGCCATGCTTTCGACGCGGGCGATGGCCGCCTTGGCGGCGCCGATGCGGGCGAGACGCTCCTCGATGGCGCTGCCATCCTCGCCCGGCTCGACCAGCCCGCGCGCTATCTTCGGCAGCGCCACGCTGGCGATGGCGAGCGAACAGATGATGACGCCGGCGGCGAGGAAGATCACCAGGTCGCGCGCGGGAAAAGGCGAGCCGTCCGGCATGGCGAGCGGGAGCGACAGGATGCCGGCCAGCGTGATCGCGCCGCGCACGCCCGCCACCGAGCCGGCAAGCCGCACACGCATCCCGAACGGCTCGGCCTTGCGCTTTCCCCATTTTGCCTTGAGGCCTGCCGCGATGTCGCCGACCCAGATCCAGAGGAAGCGCAGCGCGATCAGGCACAGCGTCAGCGCAATCACCGTCGCGACCGGCTGGATGATCGGGTAATGGCCGGTCAGTTCAGGCGGCACGCGGCGAATGATTTCGGGAAGCTGCATGCCGAGCACGATGAACAGCGCGCCATTGTAGACGAAGGACAAGGTCGTCCACAGCGAGATCGTCTGCATGCGCGCCGAGACGCCGAGGAAGCGGAAGACGCCGGAGCCGCCGGTCAAAAGCCCGGCGGTGACCGCCGCCAGAATGCCTGAGGCATGCAGATGTTCGGCGACGAGATAGGCAATGAAGGGCAGCAGGACCATGACCAGAACCTGCGCCTCGGCCGGAACGCCGCCGATGCGATTCAGAAGCTGCAGCAGCCTGGCGGCGATGAACAACGCGGCGATGCCGGCCAGGATGCCGATGGCGACGGCATAAACGAAGCTCAGCGATGCATCGGCGAAGGAAAAGCTGCCGGTCACGGCGGCGGCGACGGCGAAGCGGAACATGACCAGGCCCGAGGCGTCGTTGAGCAGCGCCTCGCCTTCCAGAATATGCATCAGCCGCGCCGGCACCAGGCTTCTGTCGACGATCGAGGACACCGCCACGGCGTCGGTCGGGGACAGCACGGCGGCGAGCGCGAAGGCGACGACCAGCGGGATGCTCGGCACCAACCAGTGCAAGGCATAACCGAAGCCGACAATGGTAAAGAAGACCAGCCCGATGGCCAGATCGAGGATCGGTCCGCGCAGCGCGATCAGCTCGCGTTTGGGCGCTCCATAGGCATCGCCGAACAAAAGCGGCGGGATGAACACCAGCAGGAAGAGTTCGGGGTCGATCTCGACATGGATGCCCTTCACCGGCCATGCGAGCGCGGCGCCGATGGCAATCTGCAGCACCGGCAGCGGCACCCGAACCAACCGCACCAGTGCGCCGGAAAGAGCGACGAAGACCAGCACGGCGAGGATGAAGATTGCGACCTGCATGGCGCGATTCCGGCTGTTTTGAGGACCATGCGCAATTGCCGTTAGTCCGTCCAGATGGGCCTGCGGCGCAACGTCCGGCAGTGTTCATGGCCTGCATGGCTGGCGGCCACCAGTCTTCTTCTGTTGGGATGTCGAACGGAAAAGGCCACCTTGCGGTAGCCTTTCCTGAAGGAGATCAGCCGCTTAAAGCGAAGAGGTGATCTGCAGTTCGCTGGCGCCATCGAGCGCGTAGACGTCGTCGCGGAACTGCACGACGCCCGGACCCGTCGACCAGGCCGACACATAGAGGAAGTGGACCGGAACCGGGTTGACGACCTGCACCGGCGTGTTCTCGCCGGTCTTGATGGTCGCCTCGAAATGCTGGCGGTCCCAGCCGGGCGTGTCGCGCAGGATCCATGTGACGAGGTCGCGCACGTTCTGGACACGCACGCAGCCCGAGGAATCGAAGCGCATCATCTTGCCGAACAGGCTTTGCTGCGGCGTATCGTGCATGTAGACGCCGTCGGGGCTGGGGAAGTTGATCTTCACCGAGGCCATGGCGTTGCCGGAACCCGGATCCTGGCGGAAGCGGTATTTTGCGGCATCATCCGTCGACCAGTCGACAGTCATCGGATCGACTTCGCTGCCATCAGGCGCAAACAGCCGGATGTGGCTGTCCTTGAGATAGTCGGGGTTCTTCCGCATCAGCGGAATGATGTCCTTGCGCACGATCGAGACCGGCGCGTTCCAGTAAGGATTGACGATGATCTCGTTGATCTTGGAATTGACCACCGGGGTCTGGCGGTCGATCTTGCCGACGATTGCGGTGTGGCGCAGCACGACGCGATCGTTCTCGACCGCCTCGATCTGTGCCGCCGGGATATCGACCAGCACGTAACGGCTGCCCAGCGTGCCGGCCTTTTCGCGCAGGCGCTCCAGATTGGTCTGCAGCTGACCGAGGCGGATCTGCGCCGAAACGTTCATCGCCGCATAAGTGTACTTGCCCATGGCACCGTCGGCCGGCAGGCCATGGCGCGCCTGGAAGCGCTTGACCGCGGCGTCGACGTAGGAATCGAACGACGTCGAAATGCCGGCGCTCTGCGCCAGATCGCCCGAAACCATCAGCCGCTTGCGCAGCGGCACCACGTCCGGATCGTCGACGCCAAGCTGCAGCTTCTTTGTCGCCGGCACCTCGCCCCAGCCGCCCTGGGCGACGATGTTCTGATACTGCGCCACAGCCTGTTCGGTGAAGGCAACCGTCTGTAGGCTGAAGATCGGCAGCGTCGAGGCGACCTTGCCGCCTTCGGAGGCGCGGGCGTCGAACTGGTCGTCCCAATTGCCACGGTTCGAAGACTTCAGGATATCGTCGATCACATCCTGCGCGCTGGCGGCATTGGCAACCATAGCAACGGCGAGCGCGGAAGCTCCGGAAAGGAAAAAGCGGCGGCTGGTTCTCATGGACGTTCCAGACATTCTTGTCGTGTTTGGCTTGTAGCGTTTGGCTGTTGCAGCGTTCGGCTACGTGCTCGATGTTGGGCGATATCGCCCGCACTCTAAAGTTGGCACTGTTAACAATTAGCCAACCATGACCTGCGTCACCTGGCCGTCAAAAGCGGACGGCGATGCGACCTTACAGGCGCGCGAACAGCTTTCGCCGCCGCATACCCACAGCCCTCGCTTCCACCGCGAATATGGCGGCAACGTGGCTTTGCGCCGAATTGGAAGCGCAGGCGGCTCGAAAAAGAAAAGGCCGGTGCTTTTCGGCACCGGCCTGTTGACTGAGACTTGCCTCCGGCCGCGCTTCTTCCGGCGCAGCTGCTATTCAATGGCCCGCTGATTACATCCGGTAGGCGATGGTGTCGTTCCAGAAGCGGTCGAGGCGCTGCAGCGCGCGGTTCATCTGCTTGAACTCTTCGCTGTTGATGCCGCCGACCTGTTCGATCGAGCCGACATGGCGCTCATAGAGACCGGCGACGACTTCCGCCACTTCATTGCCCTTCGGCGTCAGCGAAACGCGGACCGAACGGCGGTCGATGCGCGAGCGCTGGTGGTTGATGAAGCCGAGATCGACCAGCTTCTTCAGATTGTAGGAGACGTTCGAGCCGAGATAGTAGCCACGCGAGCGCAGCTCGCCGGCGGTCAGCTCGGAGTTGCCGATGTTGAACAGAAGCAGCGCCTGGATGGCATTGATGTCGGAACGGCCATTGCGGTCGAACTCGTCCTTGATCACGTCAAGCAGACGGCGATGCAGACGCTCGACCAGCTGCAGCGATTCCATGTAAAGCGAACGGATAGCCTCGCGGCGATCGTCGGATACGTTGGCGGTCTTCGCCGCCGGACGCGAATTGATCATTGTCTTTGCCTCTCGTTTGTCGCCCTGGTGATTTTTTGTTTTTCACCTTGATTGCGACACTATCGAATACTCATAAAATTCGACTTAAACGCTAGGGCTAACAAGAGCTTACCGGTAATAGGTTTCGCAAGACGCTTAACGAACGGTCACCCGAGCAAGGATAATTAACCTAAAGATTTAGCCAATGGCTGCGGGGCGGCGTTTCAGGCGCGCGCAGGGCGCTTGCGCATCCAGATGACGACGCGGAAGGCGATGTAGAGCAGCGCGACCGCGGCATGCGAGAAGACGATCAGCGGCCGGTGGCCGTAGAGATCGGGGAAGCCGGCATACATTATGGTCTCGGTGACAGCACAGATGAACCAGATCACCGGGCCCCACGACGCCAGCATCCACAGGCCGGCGGCGGCGAAGGGGAAGAACACGGCCAGCATCACCGCCACGACCTGCCAGTGCACCGGCATCAGGTCGAAGCGCCACAGCGGGCCGGGATAAAAACCGATCAGCCGGATCCAGTACAGGATGCCGAACAGCAGGCAATAGCCAGCTATGACGCGCTGGAACCAGGCGAAGATGATCTCGACGCCCGAGGGCTGCAGCACGATGCGCCGCGACGTGACCTCGCTCACAGTTCGAGCTCCCGTTCGAGCGGCGCGAAATAGGCGTCCACCGAAGCAGCGTCGACCTCGGCCAGGCTTGCCGGCCGCCACTGCGGCGTCGAACCCTTGTCGACGAGGACGGCGCGGATGCCTTCATAGAAGTCGTGCCCGGCCAGCATGCGGTTGAGGATGCGGAACTCCATCTTCATGCAGGCTTCCATCGACAGCGTCAGCCCGGCGCTGATCTGGCGCCACGCGACATTGAGGCTGGTCGGCGAGCGGGTGCGGATGGTGGCCAGCGTCTTGGCGGCAAACTCGTCGGCGCCTGCCGCCCGCTCCAGGCTCTTGAGGATTTCGGCGAGCGAGGGTTGGGAAAAATGCCGGGCGATGGCTTCCAGCACCGGCTGGCCGGTCTCCCGCCTGGCCGGCACGAAAAAGCCGCGCAGCACCGATTCCGGATCGCCATTGGCGCAGAGCCGGTCGAGAAAGGCAGCCTGGTCGGCGGCCTTGATGGTGTGGGTGGCCAGGCCAGACCACAGCGCATCGCCATAGCGGATGCGGTTGCCGGTCAGCGCCAGATACATGCCGAAGCTGCCGCCAAGGTCGGGCAGAAGATGGCTGCCGCCGACATCGGGGAAGAAACCGATGCCGACTTCGGGCATGGCGAACTGGGCGTTCTCGGTCAGCACACGCTGCGAACCGTGGAAAGAGATGCCGACGCCGCCGCCCATAACGATCCCGTCGATCAGCGCGACATAGGGCTTTTTGTAACTGTTGATGCGGGCGTTGAGCCGGTATTCGTCGGCGAAGAACTCGACCGGCGGCTTCCCGGCGCGGGCCTCGTAGACGTGCATGATGTCGCCGCCGGCGCAAAACGCTCTGCCCTCGGCCTTGACGACGACGACATCGACGCCGGTATCGCGTTCAAAAGCGTCGAGCGCCTTGTCCAGCGCCTTGATCATGCGATGTGTCAGCGCATTGAGCGCCTGCGGCCGCGTCAGCGTGACGACGCCTGCCTTGCCCAACCGTTCGAAGCGGATCTCGTCGCCGCCGCCAAAGTCCATCGTCAGAGAATCCCTCCCCGCGCCTGCGGGACTGAAGTGCTAAAGGTGGCGCATGGGTGCGTCAACCGGCGGGCGCGGTTTGGATTTTCGCAAGGCAACGCGACCGTGCTTTGCCCCCGACAGAAATGCGCGCAAAATTGCCGGGCAAAACAGCCTTTCTTCTGATGCAGGGACAAACGCATGACGCTTCAAACCGCAGCGCCGAGCCATGGCTGGGAGATGCCGAAAAAGTTCGACCCGGATGATGTTCTCAGCCGCCCGCTGATGGCCAATCTGGCGACCGTGACCGCTGACGGCGCGCCGCGCAACGCGCCGATGTGGTTCATCTGGGAGGACGCTGCGATCTGGCTACTCGGCTCGACCGGCGCAAGTGCTGTCAAACACCTCGAACGTGACCCGCGCTGCGCCGTGGAGATCGTCCATTTCGACAATGAGGCCGGCATCCTGCTGCATCTCGGCCTGCGCGGCGTCGCCACCATAGAAGCGATGGCGCCGAACCGCTTCAAACGGCTGCTGCACAAATATCTCGGCCCGGAGGCGACCTGGAACCGCTGGTTCATCGACAATGTCGCCGACATCGGCCATCCGGACGGGCGCCTGATCCGGCTCGCCCCGGAGAGCACCTTCACCAACAATGTGTCGTTCTTCAAAACCGGCCCAGAACTGGCGTGGCCGCCGAAGCCGTAAGCAGCGCGTTATCGACTGGCACAATCGTGTCGCATTGGTCAGCGGCAAGGCCTCGTGGTAAAAGCCGCCCCGACCCGGAGTTTTTGCGATGAACAAATTCACCCCCGCGACGAGCAACAAATTCGCACCGGCAAAGCCCGCCGGTGCGCGCAGCGTCGACGAGATCACCGGCAGCCGCCGCTTGCGGCGCATGCGCAAGGCCGACTGGTCGCGCCGCCTGGTGCAGGAAAACCGGCTTACGGTGAACGATCTGATCTGGCCGATCTTCGTGATCGACGGCAAGAACACGCGCGAGCCGATCGCCGCCATGCCCGGCGTCTTCCGCCTGTCGCTGGACCTCGCCGTCAAGGAGGCCGAGCGGGCCGCTAAGCTCGGCATTCCGGCGATCGCCACCTTCCCCAATGTTGAACTCAGCCTGCGCGACCAGACGGGATCGCACATCCTCGACCCGGAAAACATCATCAACCGCGCCACCCGCGCCATCAAGGACGCGGTGCCGGAGATCGGCATCATCACCGATGCGGCGCTCGACCCGTTCACCTCGCACGGCCATGACGGCATCTTGCGCGACGGCATCATCGTCAATGACGAGACGGTGGAACAGGTGACCGCCGCGGCCGTCATCCAGGCGGCGGCCGGCGCCGACATCATCGCGCCGTCCGACATGATGGACGGCCGCATCGGCGCCATTCGCGACGCACTCGACGCCAACGGTTTTTCGGATGTGGCGATCATGTCCTATGCGACGAAATTCGCCTCCGCCTTCTATGGCCCCTATCGCGAGGCGGTGGGCACCGCCGGCCTGCTCAAGGGTGACAAGAAGACCTATTATCTCGACCACGCCAATTCCGACGAAGCGGTGCGCGAGGCCGAGCAGGATATCGCCGAGGGCGCCGACATGCTGATGGTCAAGCCCGGCCTGCCCTATCTCGACATCATCCGCCGGCTGAAGGACGAGTTCCAGATGCCGACCTTCGCCTACCAGGTGTCAGGCGAATATTCGATGATCAAGGCGGCGGCCGCCAATGGCTGGATCGACGGCGAAAAGGCAATGCTGGAGAGCCTGCTCGCCTTCAAGCGCGCCGGCTGCGACGGCATCCTGACTTACTTCGCGCCGGAAGTGGCGCAAATGCTGAAGGGATAAATTCACTCCAGCACATAA
This sequence comes from Mesorhizobium sp. M0862, assembly GCF_040319795.1. Classification (NCBI taxonomy): domain Bacteria; kingdom Pseudomonadati; phylum Pseudomonadota; class Alphaproteobacteria; order Hyphomicrobiales; family Phyllobacteriaceae; genus Mesorhizobium; species Mesorhizobium sp. M0862. Next base: position 22,652 of record NZ_JAMYOJ010000025.1, on the reverse strand, counting down.
CTCTCTTTGACATTTCTTGTTTCGAAGTCCAGCCGACCACGCCCGCAAACCGACATGTCTTGGAACAAGTCGGGCTTCTTGATGCCTGCTTCAACACAGGCTTCTCTCAATTTGGGGGTGCAAATGACAATGCCCATGTTCTTCTGTTTGAAGATATGCGCATCGCCAACAATCTCCTCCTTGAAATAGAAGCAGGCGCCTCCGGCGCGGTCGTAGTGGACGCCTCCATTCTCGCCGATCAAAAGCCTAAACTTCGACGATTCGAGATCCACGGCATCAATCTTGCGAACGATGTCGCAAAGGTAGTGCTTTGGTTCGATCGGCTTTCCGCTCAAATAGAATACGTCGCAGTCGTTAAACACGACCCCATCGGGGTCGACTGACTGCAGAACGTCCTTCAGGCGCTCGGATACAAGCCAGTAACAATGAAAATCTTCTAAGTCTTTTGGTGGCCTGCAATAGGCTGTCGCTTCAGGCCGTAGCCTGGGCGTCTCCGGGTACTCAGGAAAGCCGTATCCCCCAAACTCCGTCGGCCCGAGCAGTATGCGGGGTGGCGGCACCAAAGCTTGGGCGTTTTCCAGCTGAAGACAATGGGACCCGCCGCGATATGTCGGTCCGATCTGGAAGAATTTTCCATGTTTCTTGAATTTCGCCTCTTTGCGGAAAACCCGCTCTGGGACTTGAGCTGGCCTATTCTGCGGGCGGTTCCGGTTGGCAAACAGTTTTGCAATGAGTGAAATAATGGTCACGTGCGCGCCTGCTCAGTTTACCGACTTTCGAGTTCAAGACTAAATCGCGTGAGAGTACCCGTCCACCTGCTTCGCGCCCGAAGTGGCGCAAATGCTGAAGGGTTAGCCGGAACCCTGATACACCGGGTTCCGGCTTTTCCTCACGCCTTCGGCAAATAAGGGATCGTTCCAGCGAGATCGGTATCGTCGATCAGTTGGAAGCGGCTGTCGCTGCCCTTCCGGCGCTCCGCCACAAACGGAGCGTATTGCGGATCGTTGGTGAAGGCTTCGGCTGCCTTTGCCGACGGAAACGCCATGATGGCGATCAGGCTGGTGTCGAGCGGCTTGCCCTCCAGCGTCTTCACATTGCCGCTGCGGGCGAGATACTTGCCGCCATGCTTGTGGACGAGGTCATGCACCGAAGCGGCATAGGCCGGCACCCATTTGTCGTCCTTCACCTTGATGTCTGCGATCACGTAAGCGGTCATTGTCCAACTCCTCATGGATCGGCACCGGACTGCCCGGTGACGTGACCGCTGCCTCGCATGGCGGCGCCGGACCGCTCCAGTCACAGAACTGTACCGGGGGTGCCAGTACAGCTTCTGTACTGGCTGAACTCAGGTTTTCTGAATAAGGTCCGGCAACATCTTTTGGAGCTCACCACATGACACAAGCCGGTTACAAGCAATTCTGCCCGCTCTCCATGGCCGCCGAGCTGCTCTGCACACGCTGGACCATGGTGCTGCTGCGCGAACTGGTGGCGGGATCGACCCGCTTCAACGATTTGCGCCGCGGCGTGCCGAAAATGTCGCCAACCCTTCTGTCGCAACGGCTCAAGGACCTCGAGGCCGGCGGCATCGTCGAGCGGACCGAGATCGCGACCGAGAAGGGCGTGTTCGAATACCGGCTGACCGAGGCGGGCCGGGATTTGCGCCCGGTTGTCGAGGCGATGGGGTTTTGGGGCCAGAAATGGGTCGAGGCCAGGCTGTCGCTCAAAAACCTCGATCCGTCGCTGCTGATGTGGGACATGCGGCGCAATCTGAACCCCAGTCCGCTGCCGGACGGGCGCACCGTGATACAATTCCTGTACCATGACCTGCCGGCGTCAAAACGATCGTGGTGGCTGATCGTCGAAAAGCAGGGCGAGGTCGATCTTTGCTGGTACGATCCGGGCTTCGACGTCGATCTCTACGTCTCGACCGATCTGTGCACCATGACCTCGATCTGGATGGGGCTGACGACAGTTCACAAGGAACGCGACAAGATCAGCCTGACCGGCGATCTCGACGTCGCCGGCAAGATGCAGATCTGGCTTGGGCTCAGCCCGTTTGCGGTGATGCCGAAGCGCGTGGCGGCTTGAGGTCCCTGCGCATTCCACAGATCGGCTTGCCTCTAAAAATACTAGTTGCAAAATGCAATCAGTTTGAATACTGATTGCAAATCACAACTGGTCACCGAAAGGGAGTCTCCATGTCCAAACTTCGCGTCAATGCCTTCACCTTGTCGCTCGACGGTTTCGGCGCCGGTCCTGACCAGGACCTGCAAAATCCGCTCGGCGTTGGTGGCGAATATCTGCACAAATGGATGACCGGCACCCGCACCTTCCATGAGATGGTCGGCAAGGATGGCGGCACCACCGATGTGGACGACCGGTTCACTGTCCGCAGCTTCGACAATGTCGGGGCCTGGATCCTCGGCCGCAACATGTTCGGCCCGATCCGTGGCGAATGGCCAGACGAGAGCTGGAAAGGCTGGTGGGGCGACAACCCGCCCTATCACGTGCCGACCTTCGTGCTGACCCACTACAAGCGCGACCCCATTGTGATGGAAGGCGGCACCGTTTTCCACTTCGTTGCCGGCGGCATCCACGCCGCGCTCGAACAAGCAAAGGCCGCGGCCGGCGGCAAGGATGTCCGCGTCGGCGGCGGCGTTTCCACCATCCGGCAATATCTGCAAGAGAAGCTCATCGACGAGTTGCATCTGGCGGTGTCGCCGGTGTTGCTCGGGAGGGGCGAGAGCCTGTTTGCCGGGCTGGATATGCTGAAGCTGGGTTACCAGTGCACCGAGCAGGTGGCGACAGCGCTCGCCACGCATGTGACGATCAAGCGGGTGTAGTGGCGAAGTGATAGGCGCAGGCTTCTTTCTCCCCGTTCTACGGGGAGAAATGCCCGGCAGGCAATGAGGGGCAGCGCTGCTTTTGGAGGTTAGCAGCGTCCGACGGCTGTGAATTCGTCGATGCCGGCGCTGCCCCTCATCCGCCCTTCGGGCACCTTCTCCCCGTGAAACGGGGAGAAGGAAAAGTGCTCAATACTTCTCCGGCACGTAAAGCTCGCGCGGCAGGACCTGGCGCTCGTACTCCGGGTTGAACACCCGCTCGGGCAGCGTGATTTCTTCGTGCGGCACGTCCTCATAGGGCAGCTGTTTGAGGAGATGGTCGATGCAGTTCAGCCGCGCCCGCTTCTTGTCGTTGCCTTCGACGATGTACCACGGTGCCTCTGGGATGTTGGTGCGGGCAAACGTCTCTTCCTTGGCCTTGGTGTACTGCTCCCAGCGCACGCGCGACTGCAGGTCCATCGGCGACAGCTTCCACTGCTTCATCGGGTCGTGGATGCGCATCATGAAGCGCATCTGCTGTTCCTCGTCGGTGATCGAGAACCAGTATTTGACCAGCGTGACGCCGGAGCGGACCAGCATGCGCTCGAACTCCGGCACGTCGCGGAAGAACTCTTCGACCTGATCGGGTTCGGCAAAGCCCATCACCCGCTCGACGCCGGAGCGGTTGTACCAGGAGCGGTCGAACAGCACGATCTCGCCGCCGGCCGGCAGATGCGGCACGTAGCGCTGGAAATACCACTGCGATTTTTCGCGCTCGGTCGGCGCCGGCAGCGCAACGACGCGGCAGATGCGCGGGTTGAGGCGCTGGGTGATGCGCTTTATGACGCCGCCCTTGCCGGCGGAATCGCGGCCTTCGAAAACCACCACCAGCTTCTTTTTGTGGTAGGCGACCCAGGACTGCAGCTTGATCAGTTCCGACTGCAAGCCGATCAGGTCGCGGAAATACTGCATGCGATCGATCGACGGCGGATGCGCGCTCTTGTAGATCTTGGCGATCTCCAGCGACAGCGCCGGCTCCGACATTTCCAGCTCATAGTCCTCATCGAGCGTGTCGGCGAGTTCGGCTTCCAGCCAATCCCTGGCCGGAGAATTCTGCTTTAACTCAGTCATTTCCACTGCTCCGCTTGCCGGCTGACATAAAACCCTGAGCCGACTCGATATAGGCCGCCAATGACGGTTTTATTGCAAGCCGCCGGCCAGCCGGTGATCACTGCAAACCAGCGAGCATTGCCGATCCATCGCCCTGGGATGGCGACAAGCCGCTCAAATTGTCCTACAAATGGCGGACCCGTTCGGGCTTCCCCGCCCTTTCCTGCTAAAACCGCCTCCCCACCAAAACTACGAGGATCTGACATGGAATACCGCACGCTTGGCCGTTCCGGCTTGAAAGTTTCGGCGCTGACCTTGGGAACCATGACCTTCGGCGGCAGCGGGCCGTTCGCTGCCGTCGGCAATTCCGATCTCGCGGAGGCCTCGCGCATCATCGACACTTGCATCGATGCCGGCATCAATCTCATCGACACCGCCAATGTCTATTCCAACGGTCTGTCGGAAGAGATCATCGGCGAGGCGCTGGGCGGCAAGCGCAAGAACGACGTGCTGATCGCCTCCAAGGCGCGCATGCGGATCGGCAAGGGCCCCAATGACGAAGGCCTGTCGCGCCATCATCTGATCCGCGAATGCGAGAAGAGCCTGAAGCGCCTCAGGACCGATGTCATCGACATCTATTTCCTGCACGAATGGGACGGCGCGACGCCGCTCGAGGAAACCATCTCCGCGCTCGACACGCTGGTTGCCCAGGGCAAAATCCGCTATGTCGGCTGCTCCAACTATTCCGGCTGGCAGGTCATGAAGGCGCTGGGCATCAGCGACAGCCAGCACCAGCCGCGTTTCGTCACCCAGCAGATCCACTACACGCTGGAAGCACGCGAGGCCGAGTATGAGCTCTTGCCGATCTCGGTCGACCAGGGCCTTGGCGTGCTGGTGTGGAGCCCGCTCGCCGGCGGCCTGCTGTCGGGCAAATACCGCCGCGACAGTCCGACGGCGCGCCAGATCGGCGGCTGGTCGGAACCGCCGATCCGCGACGAAGACCGGCTCTGGCGGATTGTCGACGTGCTGGTCGATATCGGCGCGGCACGCGGCCTTTCGGCGGCCCAGGTGGCGCTGGCCTGGCTGCTTGGCCGGCCGGCCGTCAGCTCGCTGGTGATCGGGGCGCGCAACGAAGCCCAGTTGAAAGACAATCTCGCCGCGGCAAGCCTGACGCTGTCCTTTGATGAACGCCAGCGTCTCGATGCCGTCAGCCGGCCGCCGGTGCTCTATCCCTACTGGCACCAGCAGTTTACGGCGAAGGACCGCTTCGGCCCGGCCGATCTGGTTATGGACCGCAGCGTCATCTGACTTAAGGGCGCCGGAGGCCGCTAGCCCGCGATAAACCGCCAGACCTGCGGATCGGGCTCGATCTGGCCGCTGAGCACGAAATATTTGTAGAGCACGAGCAGGCAGATCGCCTGCTCGGCCCGCTCGTCGGCGAATTTGCGGCAATAGGCGTTGGCCGCCGCAACGATGCGCTGGGCCTCGGCCGGATGTTTCTCGAGATGGTGCACGCGCTCGGCCAGATCGCTGAAGTCGGGCGCCAGCGGCACATAATGGACATCGGGCTCGAGCTGCCCTTCCGCGAACCAGGTCTCATAGGTCGGCGGCGGCATCAGGCAGAGCGAGTTCGAGCTCATGATCCATTTCAGATTGGTCGCGACATCATTGCCTTCGAGCGAGATGATATAGCGGTAGCGGCGCTGCTGATCGATGCTGAGATAGGGCTTGCGGTATTCCGCAGGTGCTGTCGCCCTCGGCGTGCCGACATCGCAGAACGGCAGATTGCGGGCTGCATCCAGCAACAAGGTGCGGATCGGATTGTTGAGTTCGCCGCGCCAAACGACGAGCGGATGCTTGTCGGCGAAGGCGACATCGTCGGCCGGCATGTAGAAATGACGGAACTTGTTCAGCTTGAACAGGACGCCGTTGCCGTTGTCGCCCGCTATCGGCCGGTCCTTGACGATCGACGGCATCTTCGGCACTTCGATGACGTCGCCGAATTCCAGGTCGATGCGCAGATCTGGGTCGAAATAACGGGTGAACTCCTTCAGATCGTAATAGTACATGCTGCGGTCCGACGGCAGCCGGCTGACCGGCACGGCCTCGGGGCTGGGGCTAAAAGGCTCCCGCAGCGTGTTGTAGTAATTGAGCCGCTGGCGGACCGATGCGTCGGAAAGCCTGGCCTGATCGAGCAGCCGGCCGAGCCGGCGCCGGAAAAGAACCGGCGGCGCGATGTCGCGCATGGCGTTGCGCGCATAGTAGATCAGCTTCTGTGCGTTTCTTTGAAGCGTGGCCATCGGTCGTTTTGATTCGAAATCGGTCGGCGGCGGCTCCAGCAACTGTCCCGCAGCCTTTTCTAAACCATTGTGTTCGCCATCACGCAAGTCCACAACCGCTGGCATCTGCCCTCGCGGCGCTGTTGTGTTTGCCGGCCAATGCTTCTAGGCAGGATCAGGCACAGCGAAAGGAAACGATATGGCTCGACCACCGAATTACGGTCAGGAACGCAAAGAGCGCGACCGGCAGAAGGCCGCCAAGAAGGCGGAGAAGCTCGCCGCCAAGGTCGCGGCCAAGGAGCGCGCCGAGCCTGAGAACGAGGCAAGTTCGAAAACCGACACCGAGACAGAAAAATAGGCAAGACAGGATCACCGGCCCGCGAAACGGGCCGGATCCTGGCAAAATGCCGGTCTGATCAGGCCGATGTGATCAGGCCGGGGCCTTGTCGCTGACGAAGACGTTGACCTCGCGCGCGGCGGCGATGAAGGCGCGTCTTGCAATCATCGCCGGCTTGTCGCCGGCCAGCGCGTCATGGCAGGCCTGCAGCGCTTCGCGGTGCTTGGGGCTGCGCTTGCCGGGCCAGCTGTTGAGCAGGTAATCGGAAGCCTCGCGCACCGTACGCAAGAGCTGAGTGCTTCCCTCCGTGCCCGACTTAACGGTCACGGGTGTTTCAAATCGGTTGTTTTCCATGGCCGCCTCTTACGCCATCGGCGTCCGCGAAGCGAGGCCGAAAGCGGATCGCGACGGCGTTCTTTCGTTTTCGTGACCGGTATCAAGCGGCGACGACGGCAAAACCCCTGGCGCGCAGGCCGCGCCGGTCATTGTGCAACGACGTCACCAGGCGGGCGCGGCTGCCGGCGATATGGGCGGAAAGTCGCGCCGCCGCCGCATCGGCATCGCCGGCCCGCACCGCTGCCAGAATGGCGTGATGCTCGCTCCAGGCGCGGCCGAGCGCTGCCTCGTCGCGCACCTCCAGCCAGCGCGCCCGCGACAGCCGCGTCATGGCATCGCGCACGGCCCGAAACAGGAACTCGTTGCCGGAGAGCCGCGCCAGTTCGATATGGAACTCCATGCCGACGCGGTGCCATTCCTCGCGCGGCGTGGCAGTGTCGCAGGAGTCCAGCATCGCCTCGATGACATCGGCTGCGCTCCTGTCGGCCAGCGCCGAAGTCAGCCTGACCGCCGCGACCTCGACCGCTTCGCGGTACACCGCGATCTGTTCCAGTTCGGCAAGGTTGATGGGCGACACGGTCCAGCCGCGCCCGTCGCGGCAGATCAGCCCTTCCGTCTCCAGCCGCAGCAGGGCTGCCCTGACCGGCGTGCGCGAGGCGCCGAAGCGGCTCTCGATCCAGCGCTCCGTCAGCCGCTCGCCAGGACCGATCTCGAGGCCAAGGATCATCTCGCGAAGCGCTTTTTCGACGATCTGCATCTGCGACATAGTTGCTTCCATTGCTGGCGATCGGCCTTGCCCGTTGGTCTTGCCGCTCACATTGAGAGCGCCTGATTGACAGCAGCCGGGCTTTGCGTCCATGAGGTACCAAGTTGGTATCCCAAAATGGTATCCGCAGCAAGCGGACAGGACAGGACATGCCGCAGGACAGTGCAGCGCAGGCCGCCGAAGCGCCTTCCACCTACAACATTCATTGGCGGCGCAACCTGCTCGTGTGCTTTGCCGGATCGTTCAGCACGCTTGTGGCGATGACGCTGTTGCTGCCGTTCCTGCCGCTCTATGTCGAACAGCTGGGCGCCGTGGGCCACGCGGCGATCGTGCAATGGTCCGGCATCGCCTTCGGCGCCACCTTCCTTGCCGCGGCCCTTGTCGCACCGCTGTGGGGGCGGCTCGGCGACCGCTACGGCCGCAAGGTGATGCTGGTGCGCGCCAGTTTCGGCATGGCGATCTGCATGTCGCTGACCGGCATGGTGCAGACCGTCTGGCAATTGGTGCTTTTGCGCCTGCTGATCGGCTTTGCCGGCGGTTATTCCTCAGGCTCGACGATCCTTGTCGCCATGCAGACGCCGAAGAAGCGCTCCGGCTGGGCGCTCGGCGTGCTGTCGGCCGGCATCACCGCAGGCTCCCTGGTCGGCCCGTTGCTTGGCGGCGCGCTGCCGCCATTGATCGGTATTCGCGCCACCTTCCTCATCGCGGGCGGCGTCATTTTCCTGGCGGCGCTGGCGACGACGTTCCTGATAAAGGAGATGCCTCGCCCGCCAATGCAGGCAAAACGCGAGGAGAAACCAAAGGGAAGTTGGGCGCAGATCCCCGACAAACGCCCTGTCGTGGCCATGCTGGCGACCGGCATGCTGTTCACCTTCGCCAACATGTCGATCGAGCCGATCATCACCGTTTACGTCCAGCAACTGGTCGCGGACGCAAGCCGGGTGACCCTGGTCTCAGGTGTCGTCATGTCGGCGGCGGCGCTGGGCGCCATCCTGTCGGCGTCACGGCTGGGCAAACTCGCCGACCGCATCGGCCACTGGAACGTCATCGTCGCATCGCTGGCCGTCTCGGCGCTGCTGTTGATACCGCAGGCCTTCGTCACCGAGAGCTGGCAGTTGGTCGGGCTGCGGTTCCTTATGGGTCTGGTGCTGGGCGGGCTGTTGCCCTGCATCACCAGCGTCATCCGCCACAATGTTCCCGACGGCGTCGGCGGCAATGTGCTCGGCCTGGCAATCTCGGCGCAATATGTCGGCCAGGTCGCGGGGCCGCTGCTGGGCGGCTTCGTCGGCGGCCATTTCGGCATGCGCGCGGTGTTTCTCGGCACGTCGGTGCTGATGGCGGGCGGTGCCGTGTATAATTGGCTGGCACAGGCGCGCCGCACGCGCGACATGCTGGCGATATCGGAAAAATCCTGACAGACAGGTTGCGCCGCCTATCGTCAATCACGGAGCCCGAGACATGAGCATAGCCGAGTCAGCACCAGCAAACAGCGCGCGCATCCTCGTTTTCGCCGGCGGCCTCGCCGGCGCGGCGGGCGTGGCGCTGTCGGCGGCATCAGCGCATCTCGGCGGCGCCTTCGTCGGCACTGCGGCATCCTTCCTGATCATGCATGCGCCGGTGTTTTTGGCCGTCGGCCTCGCCGGCGCAAGCCGGATCTTGCGGATCGGCAGCCTGGTGCTGCTCGTCGGGCTTGTTCTGTTCTGCGGCGATCTGCTGGCACGGGATTTCGTGGGATCGCGGCTGTTCCCGATGTCGGCGCCGATCGGCGGCACCTTGCTCATCGCGGGCTGGCTGGTGATCGCGGCCTCGGCGCTCGTGCGACAACGGACCTGACGGGGCAAGAACCCTGCCCCATCAAATATCGCAGATTTAATCCTGCCGGCTTTCCGGCAGCAGGTCGCGGTTGCGCTTGGCAGGCTTGGTCGGCCGCCGCCGTTGCGGCTGCTCCGTGGCAGGCGAGATACCCCAGTAATTGCGATAAATGTCTTCGAACAGATGTTTCACGGGATGCATGGTCGTTCCTCTTCAAGAACTTGAATCGATCCAATCAGCTGGCACGAAAATGTCTGGCCGATCAGCTGCGCTTGCGTTTCACAAGGTATTGCAGGTCACGCCTCCACGGCCCGACCTTGTCGCGGCGCCTGCGGGTGGCGGCGTCGGAGACTATGCCCCAATCATTGCCGTAGATGTCTTCGAACAGATAATTCACGGGATGCATGGCACCGTCTTCTTGAATCGATCCAAGTTGTACTTGATGAATCCCTTGGATCGATTCAAATATAGACCCTCTCCGCCGTCCGATCAAGGGAAAATTTGAACCGATCCAACGAAAGTGCTAAACAGGCTCCGGTTCAGGAGACGAAAATGACGGCATTGACCTCCGGCAAGACAAGACCAGTGCGGCTTGCCGACATCGCCAAGGCGGCCGGGGTCTCGCACGGTACCGCGTCCAACGTGTTCGCTCGCCCGAAAATCGTGCGCGAAGAGGTCCGCGAGCGGGTCAAGGCGGCGGCGGAAGCGATGGGCTATGCCGGCCCGGATCCCAAGGGCCGGCTGCTGCGCGCCGGCAAGGTCAACGCCATCGGCGTGGCAACGGCAGAACCATTGTCCTATTTCTTCGACGATCCCTTTGCCCGCGTCATGATGGCCAGCATTTCGCAGGCCTGCGACGCCACCGGCGCCGGAATTTCGCTGGTCTCGGCCGCCAACAGCGAGCAGCTCGCCTGGAACATCCAGAGCGCCCTGGTCGACGGCTTCATCGTGTTCTGCATCGAGGGTGGGTCGCGGCTGGTCGAACTGGCGCGCGAACGCAAACTGCCTTTCGTGGCGCTTGATCTCGATTCGGAAAATGAGGCGGTCGCTGCGATCGGCGTCGACAACGTCGCCGGCGCGGGTCTGGCGGCGCGCCATCTGGCCGAGTTCGGCCATCGCAGCTTTGCCGTACTCGCCCTGGAATCTGCCGACGCTGGCTTTGGTCCCGTCACGCAGGAGCAAGTCGAGACGACATCCCTCTACTCGGGCACACGCGACCGTCTGCGTGGCTATTTCGGCGAGCTCTCCCGCTTCGGCATCGACGTCTCGCAAGTGCCAATCTACGAAACCCTCAATGACGAGGCGAGCGTGCGGGCCGGCCTCGATCATATTTTCGCGCTGCCGCAGACGCCGACGGCAATCCTGGCCATGTCGGACAAGATTGCGCTGCATGCGCTCGACTGGCTGCGCGAGCGTAACATTGCCGTGCCGGGCGATGTGTCCATCGTCGGCTTCGACGGCGTGCCGGAAGGCGCCGACTCCGAGCCGCCACTAACCACCGTCGCCCAGCCGATCGCCGAGATGGGACGCCTGGCCGTCAAGGCGATCCTCGAAAATGACGGCTCGCAGCACCGGCAATTGCTGCCGGTCGATCTCGTGGTGCGGGGGTCGTCCGGCCCCTCGCCTGCTAGCCAGGCGGCTGATGTGGGATCATCGGCTTAGCCTTGGCATCGCGGGCATGCCGAAGGTCTGGTGAACGGCTGGCGCTTCTTTGCGAACCGGCTTTTTGCTCGAGCCGATGCCGGACAGCCACTCAAGATAGAAGGCGAGCACGAATTGCATGGCGATGCCGGCCGAAATCAGCAAGGCGTCATAGGCAAAGCCGCCCGGATTGATCAGCTTCATCACCTGCGCCGCCATGGCGATCAGCGTGCCGGCGAGGAACACCGGCAAGGAGCGCTTGCCGAGCAGCGCTAGCGGATGATCCGGGCTGAGACGGAACAGGTTCGAGAAAGCCGGCAGGGCGACGATCAGATAGCTCACCGCCAATATGTGCAGGAGCCGCGGCAGCGACAGGAACGTCTTGTCGAAGCCGCCGATCACCACGGGCAGGTTAAACCACGTTATCTCGCCCCAGAGCGGGCTGTGCACCCAGACCGCCGCTGCCGCGACATAGGCCGCCGCGGCGCCCACCAGCCAACGATTGACGGGAATTGTGCCGCCGCGCCTGACATGCAGCATGCCGGCAAGGCCGATGTTGAACAGGAATTGCCAGGACAGCGGGTTGAGGAACCAGAAGCCGGGCTCGGGATAGTTCGGCGGCGCGATCTGCCAGAGGCCGGCGGCAAGCCACAGCGCGCCGGAAAAGACCAGCGCCGGGAGCGGCCGGTAGCTGACGAAGAGCAGGAAAAGCGGCGCCATCAACAGCAGCGCCGCATAGACCGGCAAAATGTTGTTGTAGCCAAGCTGGTGGCCGAGCGTGACAATGCCGATCATGACCTCCGGCGTGTTCTTCATCAGCGGCTCGATGTTGATCAGCTTGAGCAGTTCCGGCCGCCGGCCGTACACCGCCGCGGCGCAGAACAACGCCATCACAACCATGGTGGTGACGATGTGGGCACTGTAAAGCACGCCGGCCCGGCGCCACATCTTCAACATCGCCAGCAGCCGGCCGCCCGGCTGGAACTTGTTGCCATAGGCGAGTGCGACCGACATGCCGGAAATCAGCACGAAGGCTTCCGCCGCGTCCGAGAATCCGAAATTCTTGTAGGTCAGCGTTTCGAAGACGGTGCCCGGCACGTGGTCGATATAGATGGTCAGGAGTGCGAGCGCACGGAACACGTCAATGCGCGTGTCGCGATCGGCGATACGCGGGGCGCGATCGGGCGGAACTGGCAGGGTCATCGACAAAAGGCCTCAAAGGAGAGCAAGGGTGCTCGCGTTGTTCATGCCGGGATGCGACCATCGGCGCACACCGCTTCGATTCCTCCCGCAGGGAGCATATCGGCGCAGAAACGGTCTGAAATGAGCCTGTTGCAATCACATTTGGCGGAGCGTGAAAATATTCCGTTTTGAAGCTGGCAAAGGACCAATGTCTCCGTGAAAACAACGAGATATGAGCGTGCATCGATATAGCGACGAGAACGCCTTTCTGCACCAGGATCTGGCCTTTCCCTACCGCCTCCTCAAGCCGGAGAATGCCGGCGGCGAGAGCCTGTTTTTACTGCACGGATCGGGTGTCGACGAAACGACGATGGTCCCGATTGCGAGGCAGATCGCCCCTAACGCCACGCTGGTCGCGGTGCGTGGCCGCATCCGCCAAGAAGACGGCTTCCGCTGGTTCGAGCGGATCACGCCGACCAGTTTCGAACAGGCGAGCATCCGTGCCGAAACATCGTACTTTGCCGCCTTCGCAAGCGAGGCCGCAAAGCGCCACGGGCTCGACCTCGCCCGGGCGACTTTCCTCGGCTATTCCAACGGCGCCAATCTGGTTTCCAGCCTGATGCTGCTCAACTCCGGCCTCGTCCGAAAAGCGGCGTTGCTGAGAGCAATGCCCGTGCTTGACGATGCGCCGGCAACCAATCTGACCGCAACGCGCGTCCTGATTGTCGCCGGTGCCGCCGATGAGACCTACGGGCCGTTTGCGCCGCCACTGGTGACGCTGCTCAACAAACATGGCGCCGAGGTCGATGCGCGCATCGTGCCTTCAGGTCACGAAATCGGCGACCCGGATGCCGCCATCGTCCGGCAGTGGCTTGCGGGACCAGCATTGGCCGCACGCCAGGCAGGCTAGGAGACCTTGGTAGACCGCATCGGCGCCCGGCGGAACAGCTGAGCAGATGCTCGTCGCCTAGCCCTGTCCCATCCGGTTCCAAGCATCGAGCCCGGCGATCTTGTAGGCTTCGGCCAGCGTCGGATAGTTGAAGGTGTTGTTGACGAAGAAATCAACCGTGCCGCCGAGGTTGATCACCGCCTGGCCGATATGGATCAGTTCGGTGGCGCCTTCGCCGACGATGTGGGCGCCGAGCAGGCGGCGCGTTTCGACCGAGAACAGCAGCTTCAGAAAGCCGGAGTTGACGCCCATGATGTGGCCGCGCGAGGTTTCGCGGAACCGCGCCAGACCGACTTCATAAGCAGCGCCGCTCTCGCGCACCTGCTCCTCCGACTGACCAACGGTGGAGATTTCCGGCACGGCGTAGATGCCATAGGGGAAGGTTTCCGGCGGCGGTGGCAGTTGCACGCCGAAGGCGTGGCAGGCGGCCACCCTGCCTTGCTCCATCGATGTCGAGGCAAGGCTGGGGAAACCGATGACGTCGCCGGTGGCATAGATGTTGGGCGCACTGGTCTGGAAGGTCTGCGGATCGACCTTGATGCGGCCCCGGGAATCGGCCTCGATGCCGACCACGTCGAGGCCGAGGCTGCCGAGATTGCCGCTGCGGCCGGCGGCGTAAAGCACGATCTCGGAGCGGATGGTGCGGCCATCGGCGAGCGTCACTTCGGCATAGTCGGGTTTTGAGACGATTTCCTTGACCGTACTGCCGAGGCGAATGGTCATGCCGCGGTCGCGCATCTGGTGGATGAAGTCGTCGACGATCTCGCGGTCGACGAAATCGAGGATGGTGTTGCGCGGCTCCACCAGCGTCACCGGTACGTCGAGCGCCGAAAAGATCGTCGCATATTCAACGCCGATGACGCCGGCGCCGATCACCGTCAGCGTGCGCGGCAGATGGTCGAGTTCCAGCATCTCATCGCTGTCGAAGACGCGGATCTTGTCGAAAGGCACGTCGCGCGGCCGGTGCGGCCTGGTGCCGACCGCGATCAGCGCATTGGTGAAACCAACCTCCGAGTAGTCGCCATTGTCTGCCGTCAGGCTGACCTTGTTTGGGCCGACGAATTTCGCCATGGCGCGGACGCTTTTGACGGCGTTGCGCATAAACTGGTGCTGCAGCACCTCGACCTCGTGGTCGAGCGTCTTGTGCAGCCGCTCGACCAGGTCGGCGATGGAGATGTCCTGCTTGACCCGGTAGCCGCGGCCGTAAAAGCCCCGCTCGCGCCAGCCGGACAGGTTCAGCACCGTCTCGCGCAGCGTCTTCGACGGGATGGTGCCGGTGTGCACCGAGACGCCGCCGAGGCGCCGGCCCCTGTCGACCACCAGCACCGATTTGCCGAGCTTGGCCGATTGCACCGCGGCGCGGCGCCCGGAAGGGCCGCTGCCGATGACCAGCATGTCGTAATCCATGTAACCCCGTCCCCTGGGCGTCTTGTTGCGCCGCAGCAAGCTAACGCCATCCGTCCACCAAATTCAATCGGCTCAACCGCGTCACACTGCCGAGCAGGACCGATGGACGAACCGATCTTGATTCCGCCCGCGGTCTTCACCATTTCAGTGGCGGCGCACCCTAGCGTGGCGCCTGTTGCGAGGACATGACATGAACGCGCGCGTACTTGACGGCGAAATCATCACCAGCAGGCTCGACGACGTCAGGGCCTATGACGGTGTGCGCACGCGGCGCATCCTGGCCTTCATCATCGACTATTGCATCGTGGCGCTGCTCACCATTCCGTTCGCGATCCTGGTGGCCGTGCTTGGCCTTTTGACATTCGGTCTTGGCTGGGCGCTGTATTCCATCCTCGTGCCGGCGGTCGCCATTCTCTACATCTGGAACACGCTGGGCGGTCGCAACCAGGCCACATCAGGCATGAAGATGATGGGCATTCGGCTCGATCGTCTCGACGGCAGCCGTATCGACGGCCTCACCGCCGTTGTCCATTCGGTGCTGTTCTGGGCGAGCACGGTCATCCTGACGCCGCTCGTCCTCCTGGTGACGCTGTTTTCCGATCGCAAGCGCACACTGCACGACCTGCTGCTTGGCACGGTCGTCAGCCGCAGCGACCGTTGAACCGGCGTCCAACCGACGCCAACAGGCATTTGTGCGCAAATGTGAAGGGGTCCGTTCAACCCCGCCTTCACAATCCTGTTGAATTTTTCGCCAGCCAAGCCAAAGGTAGAGCGATTCGCAGGAGTGTTCCCAAGGTTCGATGACGCACCATCCGACCCAGTCGCCGCAGTTCTTCCTGACCGCGCCATCGCCGTGCCCGTATCTCGAGGGCCAGTTCGAACGCAAGGTGTTCACGCATCTGGTCGGCGACAAGGCGCCGGAGATGAACGATCTGTTGACGCAAGGCGGTTTCCGGCGCTCGCAGAACATCGCTTACCGTCCCGCCTGCGAGACCTGCCGCGCCTGCGTCTCGGTGCGTATCCTGGCGCAGGAGTTCACCGCCAGCCGCAACATGAAGCGGGTGATCCAGCGCAATTCCGATCTGATCGGCGCCATGCACGACGCGCAGCCGTCGACCGAGCAGTATTCGCTGTTTCGCGGCTATCTCGACGCTCGCCATCGCCGCGGCGGCATGTCCGACATGACGGTGCTCGACTACGCCATGATGGTCGAGGATACCCATGTCGACACCAAGGTGATCGAATACCGGCGCCGCGGCCCCGACACATTCATCACCGGCAAGGGCCAGGGCGAGCTGATCGCCGTGGCGCTGACCGACAAGATGGCCGATGGCCTGTCGATGGTCTATTCCTACTTCAATCCCGAGTTCGAGGACCGTTCGCTCGGCACCTTCATGATCCTCGACCATATCGCCCGCGCCCGGGCCATGGGCTTGCCCCATGTCTATCTCGGCTACTGGGTCAACGGCTCGCGCAAGATGAACTATAAAATGCGCTTCATGCCGCAGGAGCATCTCGGCCCGAAGGGCTGGGAACGCTACGACCACGAAGCGGTCACGCGCTGATTTTTCTTCTTACCAAATCCTGATCTAAACATTTTCAGCCGAGACGATGCTGGTCTTTCCGCCCGTTGGCGGGGCGATTGCGCCGACCGGCATCTGCTCAAATCATTGCGAAAGCCGTTGCATGTCCTCTCACAATGCCCACACCAAAGGACTTCTGCTCACCGCGCTTGGCGGGCTGGCGCTGACCATCGACATTCCCCTGATCCGGCTCGCCCATGGCGAAGCCTGGACGATCCTTTTGCTGCGCACCGGCTGCACCTTCGTGGCGGGGCTGATCGTATGGGCCATCTGGCGCTCGTTCAGCAAGAATGCTCCGCAGCTGATACCCGGCTGGTCGGGGCTCGTCGTCGCCACCCTCTACGGGCTCGGCGCAATCGCCTTCATCACTGCCGTCTACAACACCTCGACCGCCAATCTGGTTTTCATCCTGGCCTTCTCCACCATGTTCTCGGCGCTGCTGTCGTGGCTGTTCCTGAAGGAGCGACCGCAGCCGCTGACGCTTGCGGCAATGGCGCTGATGATCGTCGGCATCGCGATCATCGTCGGCGATTCCGTCGGCACGGGAAATCTGTTCGGCGATGTGATGGCGCTGTGTTCGGCCTTGGCGATTGCCTGCGCCATCACCGTTTCACGCGCCAGCGGCAGGGATATGGGATTCACCGCGCTGACCGGCGTCCTGCTGCCGTTCGGGCTGGCGGCGCTCATGGTCTCCAGGACCGGTTTCCAGGTGGAAGCGCCATGGTGGATCGTTTTCAACGGCGCCGTCATCATGCCGTTCGCCTTCTTCTGCCTGGCCAACGGGCCGAAATACATTTCAGGCCCGGAAGTGGCGATGTTCTATCTCCTGGAAACGGTTCTGGCGCCGGTCTGGATATGGATGATCTTTGCCGAGGCGCCGTCGCGCAACGGCCTGATCGGCGGCGTGATCCTGATCGTCACGCTGGTCGCGCATTCCCTGTGGCAGCTGCATGAGGGGCGCAAGCGCCGGGCAGCACTTGCTGTCGCTTACCCAGCCTGACTTTTCTTCGCCGGGCCGGCGACAATCTCGATCTGCGGCGGCCCGCCTTCGAGCTCGGCGACGGCATCTGGAACGGTGTCTTCGGCCAGTTCCACCTCGCGCAGCCATTCGCGCCATATCGCCACCAGCAGCGCCATCAGCACGGGGCCGATGAACAGGCCGAGAAAGCCCATCGTCTTGACGCCGCCGATCAGGCCGAAAAAGGTGGGCAGGAAGGGCAATTTGATCGGTCCGCCGACCAGCTTCGGGCGCAAGGTCTTGTCGACGATGAACAGTTCCACCGCGCCCCAGATGAACAGCGCCAGACCCGCCATCGGCGAGCCGCTGGCGGCGAGGTAGATCGATACAAGCGTAAACGACAGCGGCGCGCCACCGGGGATCAGCGCCATCACGCCGGTCAATGCGCCCAGCGTCACCGGCGACGGCACCCCGGCCAGCCAGTAGGCGATCCCGAGCACCAGCCCCTCGCCGATGGCGATCACGGTCATGCCGGTAACGGTCGAGGAAATGGTCGCCGGCACGACGCGCGAAATCCGCTCCCAGCGCGTCGGCAGGATGCGTTCGCCGAGCCGGTCGATCTGGCTGGCAAAGTGTTCGCCGTCGCGGTAGGCGAAGAACAGCGCGATCATCATGAACAGCAGCGTCAGCAACAGGCCGAAGGCGCTGCCGCCGGCAGCCAGCACGCCGCGATAGATGCTGCCGATATTGGCGCCGCTGACCAGCTGGATCAGCTCGCCGATGCCGCCGGGATGGCCGAAATTGTCGATCCACTGTTCGTTCAGCCACTCGCCGACGACAGGCAGCGAGGTGATCCAGTGCGGTGTGACCGCGCCGTGCCTGTTGGTCTCGATCGCCCAGCCCACCCATTCGCGGACCTCGTTGATGGCGTAGGTGCCGGCGAGCGCTATCGGCACCACCAGGAAGGCGAGGATGAACAGGATGGCGAGCGTCGCGGCGACGGTGCGGTTACCGCCGACACCGGCAAGCAGCCGGCGGTAGAGCGGCCAGCTGGCAAAAGCAATGACGAGGGCTGCCAGCACGGGAAACAGGAACCCGTGGAAGAAATAGACGCCGGCGGCGACGATCAGCACCAACAGCCAGCGCGCAGCCGACAGCGGCGGAATGACGGCGGATCGCAACGGTGTCGACAGGCCGAACAGGCGCTGCTGACGTTCCGGCTTCTGGATCTTCGCTTCCTTCAAACGGTCAATTCTCCCCAGCCTACACAGCGTTTATGCACTGTTATAGTGCCGCAATCGTGACGATAGTCCAAATGCCTTGGGATCTCCCCCCTTGAGGGGGAGATGGCCGGCAGGCCAGAGGGGGTCGCCGCGCATGAAGCGCCAGCCTTCTCTGCCAGCGAAAGGGTGTCGTGTCAGGACGTACCGACCCCCTCTGTCGCCTTCGGCGACATCTCCCCCTCGAGGGGGAGATCCCTACCCAAATTTCCCCGTCCGCGGGAATCCCTTCGGCACCATCCGTCCGGCCGACGCTCTCGCGCCGATCCATTCCGCCAGCTCCTCGCGCGACCTGACGAAGGTGCGGTCGGCGGAATCCTGCCAGGACAGGCCGCTCGCCAGCGTGAAGGGTTTCAGGTCGAGCAGACCGCCATCCTTGTATTTCTGCAGGCGAACGCCCTTGCCGCGGCCCATCTCGGGAATTTCGGAGAGCGCAAACACCAGCATCTTGCGGTTCTCGCCGACAATGGCGAGATGATCGCCTGACACGGGGACGCAGGCCTTGGCCTCGTCGGGCGCCTTGACGTTCATCACCTGCTTCCCCTTTCGGGTGTTGGCGACGACCTCCTCCTCCGGCACGACGAAACCATTGGCATCGTAGGAGACGAGCAACAGCTTGCGCTTCGGGTCGTGGACGAAGGCGGTGACGATGTCCTGGTCGTTGTCCATGTCGACGATGATGCGGATCGGTTCGCCATGGCCGCGGCCGCCCGGCAGCCGGTCGGCGCCGATGGTGTAGAATTTTCCGCCGGTGGTGAAGACCAGGATCTTGTCGGTGGTCTGGGCATGGAAGGCGAGCTTGAGGCTGTCGCCTTCCTTGAAGGTGAGCGTGGAATGGTCGGCCAGATGGCCTTTCATCGCCCGCAGCCAGCCCTTTTCCGAGACCACCACGGTGACCGGCTCGCGCTCGATCATGGCGTGCGCAATGTCGGTCAGATCATGCTCCGGCGCGTCGGCGAACTGGGTGTGGCGCTTGCCGAGTTCGGTCTCGGGGCCGAACTTGTCGCGAACCTGCGTGACTTCCCATTTGATCGTCGACCATTGCTTGGCGTCGGATGCGAGCAATGCCTCGATCTGCTTCTTCTCGGTGGTGAGACCGTCGAACTCCTTGCGGATCTCGAACTCTTCCAGCTTGCGCAGGGCCCGCAGCCGCATGTTGAGGATGGCTTCGGCCTGGGTGTCGGTGAGCGACCAACGGGCCATCATCACCTGCTTGGGCTCATCCTCCTCGCGGATGATCCTGATGACCTCGTCGATGTTGAGATAGGCGATCAGGTAGCCGGCAAGGATTTCCAGCCGCTTCTCGATCTCGCCAAGCCGATGCTTCGAGCGGCGGATCAGCACATCGCGCCGATGGTCGAGCCACTCCTTCAGCACGCCCTTCAGCGACAGGACGTTAGGCACCTTGCCCCGCGACAAAACGTTCATGTTGAGGGGAAACCGGCTTTCGAGCTCGGTCAGCTTGAACAGCGATTCCATCAGAATGCCGGGATCGACCGAACGGCTCTTCGGTACGAGCACAATGCGGACGTCCTCGGCGCTTTCATCCCTGACATCCTCAAGCAGCGGCAATTTGCGCGCGATCAAAAGCTCGGCGATCTTCTCGATCAGCCTGGCCTTCTGGATGCCGTAGGGGATTTCAGTGACGACGATGCTCCAGGTGCCCCTGCCCTGATCCTCCTGGCCCCATTTGGCGCGCACGCGAAAACCGCCGCGGCCGGTCTCATAGGCCTCCAGGATGGATGCGCGGCTGTCGACGATGATGCCGCCGGTCGGGAAATCCGGCCCCTGGACGAACTCCATCAGCTTTGTCACCGGCGCGTCCGGCTGCTCGATCAGCTGCAGCGCTGCGTTGCAAAGCTCGGCGGCATTGTGCGGCGGGATGGACGTGGCCATGCCAACCGCAATGCCGGAGGAACCGTTGGCGAGCAGATTCGGGAAGGCGCCGGGAAGCACTACGGGCTCCTCGTCCTCCTCGTTGTAGGTTGGCCGGAAATCGACGGCGTCCTCGGTGATGCCGGCAAGCAAATCGCTCGCCACCTCGGTCATGCGCGCCTCGGTATAGCGCATGGCGGCGGCGTTATCGCCGTCGATATTGCCGAAATTGCCCTGCCCGTCGACGAGGGGATAGCGCATGGAGAAATCCTGCGCCAGGCGCACCAGCGCGTCGTAGATCGACTGGTCGCCATGCGGATGGAACTTGCCCATCACGTCGCCGACGATGCGGGCGCATTTGGCAAAGCCCTGGTCGGGGTTGAGCCTGAGCAGCCGCATCGCATGCATGATGCGGCGATGCACAGGCTTCAGCCCGTCGCGCACGTCAGGCAGCGCCCGGTGCATGATGGTCGACAGCGCATAGGCGAGATAGCGCTCTTCCAGCGCCTTCTTCAGATCGACCGGTTCGATGTGGTCACCGCCGCCATTTTCAGGCGGCAAAATCCTTTTTCCCATGCGGCTGGACTAGCCGAGCGGGTGATTCGCGGCAAGGCGGGGCTGCGGAAATCCGCACTTTGCAGCCTTTGGGCTGACGAGGGCGGCTCAAGGTCCGACAATGGATGTGACGGACTTCATGTCCCCCCTTGCCGTCCCTGTGCAACAGCAGCGGTAGCAGTGCTGTTGCCAACCAACATCAATCTGTTACACGCCCTCTCTAAGGCAGGAGACGGTACGCAGGGGAGCCCGACCTTCATGACATATTCACCGCATCGGGCGAAGGCTCCCGCTCCGATTTGCCTTTCGCCGTGATTTTCGACAACTCTGCGGGAAAGCGCCTTTTTCCCGTCCAGTTCGTCACGGAATGGTGATGGCGTAGAATTGAGAAAACACTTTTTCAGGACTCTCTCAGGGAACTCGCGATGACAATCCAACGTTCGACACTCAAGAAACTTGCTTTTTCGACCTTTTTGCTGACGCTGCCGCTGAATGCCGCCTTTGCGCAAGACACGGCGGTTGCCGACCGACTGAAGGCCGCACTTGCCGTCCAGGGCGTCGATATCACCTGGACCGGCGTTACCGGCGACAATTCCAGCATGGTGCTGCAGGGCGTGTCGGTCAAACCGGCGGCCGAAAAGGAGGCGCTGCCGATCGGCGACGTCAAGCTCGAAGGCGTGACCGAAGCCAATGGCGGCTTCGATGTCGCGACCATCACGACTTCGGCCTTCCAGCACAGCAAGGACGGCGTCACGCTCAACCTCACCCCCTTCGTCATCCACGACGCCAACATCCCGGCTGAGGGCGCTACAGGCCCGCTCGGCTCGATGATGATCTACAAGTCGGCCGAACTCGAAAACCTGACGGTCAAGGTTGCCGACAAGACCGCCTTCTCGGTGGATGGGCTTGCTGTCCAGATCACGCCGCCGGCCGACGGCAAGGCGATGGAGTTTTCCGCCACCACGGAAAAGTTCAACGCCGACCTGACCCTGGTCGACGATGCGAAATCCAAGGAAGCCATCGAGGCCCTCGGCTACCAGAACATCTCGGGCAATATCGAAATCGGCGGCACCTGGCAGCCGAGCGACGGCAAGATGGACCTGTCGAAATACGACATCTCGGTCGAGAATGCCGGCACGCTCGGCATGACCTTCGGCCTCGGCGGCTACACGGTCGACTTCGTCAAGTCGCTGCAGGAGATGCAGAAGAAGATGGCGGCGCAGCCGGAAGGCGCCGACAATTCGGCGCAAGGCATGGCCCTGCTCGGACTATTGCAGCAGCTCTCCTTCAACAGCGCATCGATCCGCTTCGACGACGATTCGCTCACCGGCAAAGTGCTTGAGTATGTCGGCAAGCAGCAGGGCATGTCGGGCAAGGACATCGCCAACCAGGCCAAGGCGATCGTGCCGTTCGGCATGGCGCAGCTCAACAATCCCGAACTGACCGCCGAAGTGACGGCCGCGGTGAGCAAGTATCTCGACGATCCGAAGAGCCTCGAGATTTCGGCCGAGCCGCCCGCAGCGGTGCCGTTCGCGCTGATCATGGCCGGCGCCATGTCCAACCCGGCCGACCTGACCAAGACGCTGGGCGTCCACGTCAAGGCCAACGAAGACTGATCGAAGTTCGCCCCCTTCTCCCCGTCACTATACGGGGAGAAGGTGCCGGTGTCCGAACCGGATAGATAGGTAACAGAATGGACCGATAGCATGGGTGACAGTTTTCTTGTCCGCCGGAGGACCGGCGATGGTTTGGCGAGAGAC
>NZ_JAMYOJ010000024.1:0-79232 GCF_040319795.1 Mesorhizobium sp. M0862 | reverse complement strand
CCATCCTGCATGCGCTTATAAACACGTTTCTTTTACTGGCCGCTGCGTCTATTTAACGCCCCTCCTCCACCCCCCCCCTTGTGGGGGGGTCGCCCCGCTGGTGGGGGGGGGGGCCTGGCGCCGACCCCCACCCCGCTGCCTCGCAGCGACCCTCCCCACAAGGGGGAGGGTAAAGGAGCTACCCCTGCGAAGGCCTGAACCTCGCCACCAACGTGTGGCTCTCCGCGGCGTAGGTGAACCTCACCTGCGTCACCGGGTGCTCGGCGCTCCAGGTTCGGCGCTCGACTACCAGGCAGGGCGCGCCGGTTGCGACGTCGAGGGCTTCGGCAATACGCCTGTCGGCCGCCACCGCGCGGATGCGGTGCTCGGCCTCACTCCATGGCACGCGGCCGATCAGCCAAGGGCCGGGGGCGATGTCGAGAAACTCCTCCTCGGCGGCTTCCGCGACGGCGGCGAGATTGATCAGCCGCTGTTCGTGCGCGAATGGCCGCTTGCCGGCGAAATGCCGGCATTCAAGCGCCAGCACCTGTCCGGCTGCGTCCAGTTCCAGCAAGGCGCGATCCTCGGCGCTGCTGCGCCTTTTCTGCCGCGCCGAGCGCTCGTAACGATAAGCCAGGCCAAGCGACTCAACCTCGATCCTGATGTCGTGGATTTCCAGCACCGCGGCCTGCGACTGCGGCTGGCGGACAAAGCTGCCCGAACGGCGACGGCGCTCTATCAGCCCGGCCTTGGCCAGTTGCGACAGCGCCTTGTTCACTGTCATGCGCGAGCAATTGTATTCGGCCGTCAACTCGTGCTCGAACGGGATGCGGTGACCCGGCGCCCAGGCGCCGGACATTATTTTCTCGCTGATGTCGGACAGGATGCGCTGGTGCAGCGAACCGCCGCCTTCCACAGCCGCTGTCTCTGATATGCTCATGCCGAAAGCGCCGTCATCACATGGCGAAAGCGCTCGGCGATCGTCTCACGCGCTGCATGCCGGCCGCCGCTGACCTGTTTTTTTCCGTGCACCCAGACGCAATCGACCTTGCCGCCATTGGCAAAGATCCAGGCGTCGAGGATCGCATCGCCACTTTTTCCGGCCAGCGAAGGATGGTTTTCGTCGAGGGAGACGAAATCAGCCGCGGCGCCGGCGGCGATCCGCGACGGGCCGGCGCCGAGTGCGGTGCTGCCGCCATCGAGGGCGGCGTCGAACAGAGCCCGCCCGGTCGAGCCGCCGGTCACCGCCAGCACATTGCGGGCGCGGTGTGCGAGGCGCTGCGAATATTCGAGCTGGCGCAATTCATCCGGCAGGCCGATCAGCACGTTGGAATCCGAGCCGACGCCGAAGCGGCCGCCATGTTCGATGAACAGAGGTGCTGAAAAGGTGCCGTCGCCGAGATTGGCCTCGGTGATCGGGCAAAGCCCGGCAATGGCGCCGCTTCTGGCCATGCCGGTTGTCTCAGCCTCGGTCATGTGGGTGGCGTGGATCAGGCACCAACGCTTGTCGATCCCGGCATTGGCGAGCAGCCATTCGACCGGTCGCGCACCCGACCACGCCAGGCAATCCTCGACCTCCTTCGCCTGCTCGGCGACGTGGATGTGGATCGGTCCGTCCGGCGCAATGGCGGCAACAGCGCTGAGTTCCTCCGGCGTCGCGGCGCGCAGGCTGTGCGGGGCGACGCCGACGACAGCCTGATTCAACGCACGAACCGATTCGCGGCTTTTCTCAAGCAAGCGTTCGAACCGATTCACATCGTTGATGAATCGCCGCTGGCCTTCGTTGGGCGCAGCGCCGCCGAAGGAGGAATGGGCATAAAACACCGGCAGCAGCGTCAGGCCGATCCCGGTTTCGCCGGCGGCCGCGGCAATACGTTCGGCCATCTCGGCAAGGTTGGCATAGGGTTTTCCGTCGCGATCGTGGTGGAGATAATGAAATTCGCCGACGCGCGAGAATCCGGCCTCCAGCATTTCGACATAAAGCTGGGCGGCGACCGCCTCGACCTGGTCCGGCGTCATCGACAGCGCGAAGCGGTACATCACCTCGCGCCAGCTCCAGAAGCTGTCGGCGGAGGGACCGCGCAGTTCGGCAAGCCCGGCCATGCCGCGCTGGAAGGCGTGGCTGTGCAGGTTCGGCATGCCGGGGACCAGAATGGCGTGGCGTTCGTCACCGCTCCGCGGCGACGTGTCGACTTCGACGGTTGCGATGCGACCGTCCGTGACGACGATCCGCACCTTGTCATGCCAGCCATCGGTCAGCAGCGCCTGTTCCGCAAAGATCGCCGTCACGTTTTTCTCCGCGTTCCATGAACAATGCACTTGCAGTGCGTTTCAATATGTATATACATAATCGCCATCCAAGCAACGGAAAAAGATGATGGCGGCACAAGACAAAAGCCGGGCAGGGGGCCTTCAGCTTTGGCGCAATGCGCGCCTGGCAACCATGGCGGAAGGCGTTGCCGGACTGGGCATCGTCGAAAAGGGCGCGATCATCGCCCGTGACGGTCTCATCGTCTATGCCGGTCCGGAAGCCGAGATGCCGTCAGCGTTGGCTCAGGGCGGCGAGACTACCGATTGCAAAGGCCGTTGGATCACGCCCGGTCTCATCGACTGCCACACCCATCTCATCCATGCCGGCAACCGTGCCAACGAGTTCGAGATGCGGCTGGCCGGCGCCAGCTATGAGGAAGTCGCCCGTGCCGGCGGCGGCATCGTCTCCTCGGTCAAATCCCTGCGTGCCGCGAGCGAAGACGAACTGGTTGCGCAGACTCTCCCGCGCCTTGACGCGCTGATGGCCGAGGGCGTCACCACGGTAGAGGTAAAGTCGGGTTACGGGCTCGATCTCGGAAATGAACGGAAGTCGCTTCGCGCCGCGCGGCAACTGGACAAGCAACGCCCGGTCACGGTCCGCACCACCTTCCTCGGCGCGCATGCGCTGCCGCCGGAAGCAAAAGGCGACAAGGACGCTTTTGTCGATCTCGTCGCCAACACCATCCTCCCCGCAATCGCCGCCGAGGGCCTGGCTGACGCCGTAGACGGCTTTTGCGAGGGCATTGCCTTTTCGCCGGAGCAAATCGCCCGCGTGTTCGACAAGGCCAAGGCGCTTGGCCTGCCGGTAAAGCTCCATGCCGACCAGCTGTCGAACCTGCATGGCGCCGAACTCGCCGCCCGCTATGGCGCGCTGTCGGCCGACCATCTCGAATACACCGACGAGGCCGGCGCCGCAGCGATGGCCAAGGCCGGCACCGTGGCGACCATCCTGCCCGGCGCCTACTATTTCATCCGCGAAACCAGGAAGCCGCCGATCGGCCTGTTTCGCCAGCACGGCGTCAAGATGGCGGTCGCCACCGACAACAATCCCGGGACGTCGCCGCTGACCTCGCTGTTGCTGACCATGAACATGGCCGCGACGCTTTTCGGCCTGACCGTCGAGGAGTGCCTGGCCGGCACCACTCGCGAGGCTGCCCGTGCGCTGGGATTGCTCGGCCAGACCGGCACGCTTGAAGCAGGGAAATCCGCCGACCTGGCGATCTGGGACATCGAGCGTCCGGCCGAACTCGTCTACCGCATGGGCTTCAACCCGCTCCATGCCCGCATCTGGAGAGGACAATGACCGAACTTAACCTGAAGCCCGGCAATGCATCGCTGGCCGACTGGCGCACCATCTATCGTGGCGCCGTGCCGAAGCTCGACGCTGCCTGCCGTCCGAAGATCAAGGCCAGCGCCGAGGCTGTCGCCCGTATTGTCGCCAAGGGTGAGCCGGTCTATGGCATCAACACCGGCTTCGGCAAACTGGCCAGCGTCCGCATTCCGGCCGCCGATTTGGAAACCCTGCAACGCAACATCGTTTTGTCGCATGCCGCCGGCGTCGGCGAGCCGATGCCGGTCGCTGTGGTTCGGTTGATGATGGCGCTGAAGCTGGCCAGCCTGGCGCAGGGCGCGTCGGGCGTGCGGCCGCAAACCATCGAATTGCTGGAAGCGATGCTGGCCAACGACGTCATCCCCGTCGTGCCGGCGCAGGGCTCGGTCGGCGCCTCCGGCGATCTCGCGCCGCTGTCGCACATGACGGCGGTGATGATCGGCGTCGGCGAATGCTTTACACCGCATGGCCGCTTCCCGGCCAAGGTCGCTTTCATCTCGCACGGCCTGGAGCCCGTGACGCTCGGCGCCAAGGAAGGTCTGGCGCTGCTCAACGGCACGCAGTTTTCCACCGCCTACGCGCTGGCCGCTCTGTTCGAGGCCGAAGTGCTGTATCAGTCGGCGCTGGTCGCCGGGGCGCTGTCGACCGACGCTGCCAAGGGCTCCGATGCACCCTTCGATCCGCGCATCCATCTCCTCAGAAAACACCCGGGCCAGATCGAGACGGCGGCAGCGCTGCGCAATCTGATGGCCGGCAGCGCTATCCGTGAATCGCATCGCGTCGGCGATGAGCGCGTGCAGGATCCGTACTGCCTGCGCTGCCAGCCGCAGGTGATGGGTGCGGCGCTCAGCGTGCTGCGCCAGGCCGCCGATACGCTCGGCACCGAGGCCAACGGCGTCACCGACAATCCGCTGATCTTCGCCGAGGACGATACTGCGCTTTCAGGCGGCAATTTCCACGCCGAGCCGGTGGCTTTCGCCGCCGACATGATCGCGCTCGCCGTCTGCGAGATCGGCTCGCTGTCGGAACGCCGCATCGCCATGCTGGTGGACCCGGCGCTGTCCGGCATGCCGGCCTTCCTGACGCCGAAGCCCGGCCTGAACTCCGGCTTCATGATCCCGCAGGTGACGGCGGCGGCGCTCGTCTCTGAGAACAAGCAGAAGGCCTATCCGGCAAGTGTCGATTCCATCCCGACCTCGGCCAACCAGGAAGACCATGTCTCGATGGCCGCACATGGCGCGCGCCGGCTGATCGGCATGGTCGAGAATGCGACAGCCGTCATCGGCATCGAACTCCTGGCCGCCGCGCAGGGCTGCGATTTCCATGCGCCGCTGGCGTCGAGTGCAGCTCTGGAAGCGGTTCGCAAGCTGGTCCGCGCCGAGGTGCCGCATCTCGACAATGACAGGCATTTCCACCCTGACATGGAAAAAGCCATCGCCATGGTGCGCAGCGGCGCTGCCATCAAGGCTGCGAGCGCGGTGACATTGCCTTCGATCTCGGGAGTCTGACATGACCGACTGGCTGACAGTGACGGAAGGCACGGCACCCCTGTTGGTGTCCATCCCGCACACGGGTATCGATCTCGCCGGCATCGACAATCGGCTGGTCTCGCCCTGGCTCGGCCGCCGCGATTGCGACTGGTGGATCGACAATCTCTACGATTTTGCCGCCGGCCTTGGCGCGACTGTCGTGCACACGTCGATCTCGCGCACCGTCATCGACGTCAACCGCGATCCTTCCGGCGCCTCGCTCTATCCCGGGCAGACGACAACGACGCTATGCCCGACCGAGACCTTCGACGGCGATCCGCTGTATCTGCCCGGCGCGGAACCGACGCCGTCGGAGATAGACCAGCGCCGCATAGCGTATTTCGTGCCTTACCATGAAATGCTGGCGGCCCAGGCCGTCAGGCTGCGCGGCCTGCATGAGAAGGTCGTCATTTACGATTGCCACTCGATCCGTTCGGTGCTGCCGCGCCTGTTCTACGGCACGCTGCCGGTGTTCAATCTCGGCACCAATGACGGCCAGACCGCGGATCCTACGCTGCAGGCGCTGGTTGGCCAGATCATGGCCGAGAGCGGTGAAAGCAATGTCATCAACGGCCGTTTCAAGGGTGGCTGGATCACCCGCTATTTCGGCAATCCGCAAGGCGGCTACCATGCGCTGCAGATGGAACTTGCCGATCGCGGCTATTTGCGCGAGCCCGAGGGCAAGGGCGAACCGGACAATTGGCCGGTGCCTTATGATGCCGAGTTCGCCGCGCCGATGCGCGCCACACTGACGAAAATCCTCCAATCCGCCATTGACTGGGCCGGGCGCTGAGACGCCGCCTTACTCCAAAGGGACAATGATGAACAATCCTCGCCACAACATCCGCGAAGTGCGTGCGCCCCGCGGCGACAAGCTCAACGCCAAATACTGGACGACCGAAGCGCCGCTGCGCATGCTGATGAACAACCTCGATCCCGATGTCGCCGAAAACCCCAATGAGCTCGTTGTCTATGGCGGCATCGGCCGGGCCGCGCGCACCTGGAACGATTTCGACAGCATCGTCGCCTCGTTGAAGACCCTCAATGAAGACGAGACGCTGCTGGTCCAGTCCGGCAAGCCGGTCGGCGTCTTCCGGACGCACACCGATGCGCCGCGCGTGCTGATCGCCAACTCCAACATCGTGCCGCATTGGGCGACCTGGGATAAATTCAACGAGCTCGATAAAAAAGGCCTGATGATGTACGGCCAGATGACGGCCGGCTCCTGGATCTATATCGGCACGCAAGGCATCGTGCAGGGCACCTACGAGACCTTCGTCGAGGCCGGCCGCCAGCACTACAATGGCAACCTTACGGGCAAATGGATCCTGACCGGCGGCCTCGGCGGCATGGGCGGCGCCCAGCCGCTTGCCGCCGTCATGGCCGGCGCCTGCTGCCTCGCCATCGAATGCAGTCCGGACTCGATCGATTTCCGGCTGCGCACCCGCTATGTCGACGAGAAGGCCGAGACGCTCGACGAAGCGATGGAAATGATCGGGCGCTGGACCAAGGCCGGCGAGGCGAAGTCGGTCGGCCTGCTCGGCAATGCGGCCGACATCGTGCCGGAAATGTTCAAGCGGGGCATCCGCCCCGACATGGTCACCGACCAGACCTCGGCGCATGACCCGATTAACGGCTATCTGCCCAAGGGCTGGACGATGGCTGAGTGGCGCGAGAAGCGCGTCTCCGATCCCAAGGCTGTCGAGAAGGCCGCCCGCGCCTCAATGCGCGAGCATGTCGAGGCGATGGTCGCGTTCTGGAATGCCGGCGTGCCGACGCTCGACTATGGCAACAACATCCGCCAGGTCGCCAAGGACGAAGGCTTCGAGAACGCCTTTGCTTTCCCGGGTTTCGTGCCGGCCTATATAAGGCCGCTGTTCTGCCGCGGCATCGGCCCGTTCCGCTGGGCTGCTCTTTCGGGCGATCCCGAGGATATCTACAAGACGGATGCCAAGGTGCGCGAACTCACCCCCGGCAACACCCATCTGCACAACTGGCTGGACATGGCACGTGAGCGCATCGCCTTTCAGGGCCTGCCGGCGCGCATCTGCTGGGTCGGCCTCGGCGACCGCCACAGGCTGGGGCTCGCCTTCAACGAGATGGTGGCCAGGGGCGAACTCAAGGCACCCGTCGTCATCGGCCGCGACCACCTCGATTCCGGCTCGGTGGCTTCGCCCAACCGCGAGACGGAAGCGATGAAGGACGGGTCCGACGCCGTCTCCGACTGGCCGCTGCTCAATGCGTTGCTCAACACCGCGTCGGGCGCAACCTGGGTGTCGCTGCATCATGGCGGTGGCGTCGGCATGGGCTTCTCGCAGCATGCCGGCATGGTCATCGTCGCCGACGGCACGCCGGACGCCGCAAGGCGCCTGCAGCGCGTGTTGTGGAACGATCCGGCGACAGGCGTCATGCGCCACGCCGATGCCGGCTACGACATCGCCATCGAGTGCGCGAAGGAGCACCAGCTCAATCTGCCCGGTATTTTAGGCTGATTGGCTTAAATGATGCGCATCCTACGGGCCGCCGACTACCGGGTCATGCCGTGGAAGAATGGCGGCGGCACGACCACCGAGATCGCCGTCTCGCCGGACGGCGCCGGCCTGGACGATTTCGACTGGCGCGTTTCGATGGCGCGAGTCGAGGATAGCGGGCCGTTCTCGGGCTTTGCCGGCGTCGACCGCACGCTGGCCGTGCTGGAAGGCGAGGGCATCGTCCTCGACATTGCTGGCCGGCCGCCGGCCGAAGTGACGGCGGCTTCCGCCCCGCTGTCCTTCCCGGCCGATGTG
This sequence comes from Mesorhizobium sp. M0862, assembly GCF_040319795.1. Taxonomy (NCBI): domain Bacteria; kingdom Pseudomonadati; phylum Pseudomonadota; class Alphaproteobacteria; order Hyphomicrobiales; family Phyllobacteriaceae; genus Mesorhizobium; species Mesorhizobium sp. M0862. The sequence goes on along the minus strand of NZ_JAMYOJ010000024.1, from coordinate 71,298 downwards.
CCGACCTCGGCGGCGCTGATCTCCGGTCCGATCACCGACCTCAACGTCATGACCCGCCGCGGGCGGGCCATGCACACGGTCGAGCGCCTGGTGATCTCGGTTCCGACCGATATCCGGCCGACCAGCGCTATGACCCTGATCCTGCCGTTCGACGGTGAGGTCGGCGTGACCGGCGCGACATCGTCGCGCCTTGGACCTCGCGACACGCTGTTGCTCGGACCGCAGGCCGCGAAACTGCGGCTTGAACCGGTGCGGCCGACGATCGTGTTCGTCGTCCGGATAGCCAGCCTGGGCCAGCCGCACCGCCAGCACAACGATTAACGCCTGTTGCCAAACATGATCGCACGCCGGAGAAATCTGGCGTAAGCTGTTGTCTGGATCACGAAAAAGCCCGAATCCTTCCGTCGTTCCAAGGCGGACGGGAGGGCAGGGGTGCTCGTCCTTGAGTTGTCGAAAGCCCCACTTAAAATGTCGAAGGGATAACGCCTCTGGCGTGGTGAGAAGCAAAACTTTCGGCCAGTGTAATCATGCAACCAATTGCATTTGAATCGGTTTTAGGGACATTGCCGTGGCGGTGGCGCCGCATCGCGTCCCCCATGCGGAATTTTCAATGAATATCCAGACAAATCCTGCCCATATCGAAAAGTCCAGCGCCGGCTTCCCGGTCATCACCGAAGAGCCGATACGCTCCAATTTCCTGCCCGAAGAGCGGCTGCGCGCGCTGGGCGAAAGCCTCGCCAAGGGCGACATCAAGGACCTGTTCGGCCTGACGCAGTTCGATTTCCAGGCCCGCATCCGCGACAGCGCCAAGAAAATCCTCGAAGTCTACCGCTCGACCAATGCCGCCCAGGCCAAGGGCGAAACCATCACGCCTGCCGCGCAATGGCTGCTCGACAACAATTATCTCGTCGAGGAGACCATTTTTCAGGTGAAGCGCGACCTGCCGCGCCGTTTCTACCGGCAGTTGCCGACCCTGGAAGTGGCCAACCGCGCCGCGGTGCCGCGCGCGCTGGCCCTGGCCTGGAGCTATGTCGCCCATTCCGACAGTTCGGTTTCGGCGACCATGTTCAAATCCATCGTCGAGGGTTTTCAGTCGGTCGAGCCGCTCAAGATCGGCGAATTGTGGGCGCTGCCGTCGCTGCTGCGCTTCGTTTTGATCGAGAATCTGCGCCGCATCGCCGTGCGCGTCGACCGCACCAGGCAGATGCGCCATATCGCCAACGAGGTCGCCGACCGCGTGCTGGCGACCGACGACAATGCAGACCGCCGGAAGATCCTGTCGGGCTACGGCGCGCATGCGCAGGACACCACCTTCGCCACCCAGTTGCTCTACCGCCTGCGCGACGGCTCGCAGAATGCCGGCAGGGCGCTGGAATGGCTGGAGGTCGAGCTCGAGAAAACCGGCTCCGACGCCGAGGAAATCATCATTTCCGAGCATCGCACGCTGTCCAGCGGCAATGTCACCACCGGCAACATCATCCGCGGCCTGCGCCTCATCAACGACGTCGACTGGACGGTGTGGTTCGAGGGCGTCAGCCGCATCGACACGCTCTTGCGCGAGCGCACCGATTTCGCCGCGCTCGATTTCTTTTCGCGCGACCAGTACCGCACGTCGATCGAGCAACTGGCGCGCCGCTCCGACCTGTCCGAATTCCGTGTCGCCGAAAAGGCCATCGAGCTGGCCAGCCATGTTCCCGGGGTCACCGATGCCTCCGGCGTGCCGGATGCATCAGCCGATCCGGCCATGCATACCGATGTCGGCTTCTTCCTGGTCGGCCCGCGCCGGCCGGATCTGGAAAAGGCGATCGGCTATCGGCCGCCCTTCCATGTGACCTTCAAGCGCGCCTTCACCGCCACGGGCTGGCTCGGCATCGTTGTGCCGGTCTTCCTGCTGACGGTGCTGCTGCTGGTTGTCTCCGGCAATGCGCTTGCCCATCTCGGCCTGTCGGTGGAATCCATCACGCTGATGCTGGCGCTGTTTGCGGTGCCTGCCAGCGAAGGCGCGCTCGCCTTCTTCAACACCGTTGTTTCACTGTTCCTGAAGCCGACGCGGCTCGTCGGCTATGATTACAAGCACGGCATTCCGGCGGCATCACGCACCTTGGTCGTGGTGCCGTCGCTGATCGGCTCGCGCGATGATGTCGAGGAAAACATCCGCAACATCGAGGTGCATCACCTCGCCAACACGGCCGAAGAAATCCATTTCGCGCTGCTGTCCGACTGGCCGGATTCCAAGACCGAGATCGACGCCGCCGACATCGAGATCCTGCAATATGCGCGCGACGAGATCGCCAGGCTCAATGCCCGTTATCCCTCGGAAGGCGCGCCGCGTTTCTATATCCTGCATCGCCGCCGGCTCTACAACCAGGCGCAGGGCGCCTGGATGGGCTGGGAGCGCAAGCGCGGCAAGCTGCATGAGCTGAACCTTCTCTTGCGCGGCGACAGCGACACCACCTTCCTGCCGCTCGACGTGCCGCTGCCGGAAAAGGTCGTCTATGTCATGACGCTCGACGCCGACACGCGCACCACGCGCGACGCCGTGTCGTCACTGGTCGGCAAGCTCGCCCATCCGCTCAACCGCCCGCATTTCGACGCGACAAAGCGCGTCGTTACCGCCGGCTACACCATTCTGCAGCCGCGCATCACAGCCTCGCTCACCAGCGGCGACGACGCTTCTTTCTTCCAGCGCGTCTTCTCGTCCAACAGCGGTCTCGATCCTTACGTCTTTGCCGTCTCGGATCTCTACCAGGACGTCTTCAGCGACGGCTCCTTCACCGGCAAGGGCCTTTATCACGTCGACGCTTTCGAGGCGGCGCTGCAGGGCCGCATCGAGGAAAACACCGTCCTCAGCCACGATCTGCTCGAAGGTGCGCTGGCGCGCGCAGCACTTGTCACCGACGTCGAACTGGTCGAGGACTATCCTACCCGCTACTCGGTCGACGCCTCGCGCCACCACCGCTGGGCGCGCGGCGACTGGCAGCTGCTGCGCTTCATCTTCTCGCCGCGTTCCGGCGTGCCGGCGCTGTCGCGCTGGAAGATGGTCGACAATCTGCGCCGCTCGCTGACCCCGATCTTCTGGGTGATGGCGGCGATCGCCGGCTGGACGCTGCTGCCCTTCACGCAGGCCGCGCAGTGGCAGGCGCTGCTGATCCTGTCGCTGTTCATGGCGCCGACCTTCGATGTCGTCAACGCCATCCTGCCCAAGAGCGGCGACCAGACGCCGCGCGGCCATTTCTCCGCGCTGGCGCACGACACCGTCTTCGGCACGGCCCTTGTGGCGCTGAAAGTGCTGTTGATGGCGCACAATGCCTGGATGATGGGCGACGCCATCGTGCGCACGCTCTACCGCCTGTTCGTCAGCCGCCAGAACCTGCTGGAATGGCGCACCGCGTCGCAGGCGCACAAGGGCGGCGACAACGATATCGGCTCCTATTACAGCATGATGTATGGCGCCGTGATCATCGGCGTCGTCGGTCTCGCTATCCCCGTGCTGGCCGATTCCACCGGTGCCTTCGTCGCCTTCTTCTTCGCTCTGTTCTGGATCGGTTCGCCGGCGGTTGCCTGCTGGATCAGCCGCTCGGCCGAGACCGAGGACCGCCTGCGCATATCGCAGGCCGACATCCACGCGCTGCGCACCGTGGCGCGCCGCACCTGGCATTATTTCGAAACCTTCGTCACGGCCGAGCACCACAATCTGCCGCCCGACAATTTCCAGGAAAGCCCGGCGCCCGTTGTAGCGCCGCGGACGTCGCCGACCAATATCGGCGTCTACCTGCTGTCGGTGGTGTCGGCACGCGATTTCGGCTGGATTGCGCTCTCCGACGCCATCACCCGGATCGACGCCACGATGACGACCATCGAGAGCATGCCGCGCAACCGTGGCCACCTCTTCAACTGGTACGACACCACGACGCTCAAACCGCTCTATCCGCTCTACATCTCCGCCGTCGACAGCGGCAATCTCGCCGGACATCTGGTCGCGGTGGCGGCTGCCTGCGCCGAATGGGCGGAAGCCCCGTCCGTTCACCTGCAGGGCGATTTCGAAGGCGTCCTCGACACGGTGAGTATCCTCGACGAGAGCCTCGAGGAATTGCCTGACGACCGCCGGCAACTGCGGCCGTTGCGCCAGCGTCTGGCCGATCGCCTCGATGGCATGCGGCGCGCCGTCATGACCATCAAGGCGCAGCCGGAGATGGCCTCGATCCGCACGATCAACCTGGCCGTGCTTGCCGGCGAGATCCGCAAGCTCGCCACCGCCATCCACACCGAGGCCGGATCGCAGCGGAGCGACATTATCGCCGACTGGGCGGCCCGGCTGGAAGCGACCTGCGAGGCGCATGTGCATGACTCGCACAGCGACGAAAACGCCGTCGAAGCCTTGCGCGCCAAGCTGCTGGCGCTGCGCGAACGCTGCCGCCGCTATGCCTTCGAGATGGATTTCTCTTTCCTGATGCGTCAGGAGCGCAAACTGCTCTCGATCGGCTACCGGGTCGAGGAGCACCAGCTCGACGAGAGCTGCTACGATCTGCTCGCCTCCGAGGCGCGGCTGACCAGCCTGTTCGCCATCGCCAAGGGTGACCTGCCGACGGAGCATTGGTTCCGGCTTGGAAGGCCGATCGTCGAGATCGGCTTCCAGGGTGCGCTGATGTCCTGGTCGGGCTCGATGTTCGAGTATCTGATGCCGCCTTTGGTAATGAAGGAGCCGCAGGGGTCGATCCTCAACCAGACCAGCAAGCTGATCATCAAGCGCCAGATCCAGTACGCGCGTTCGAAGAACGTGCCCTGGGGCATTTCGGAAGCGGCCTACAATGCCCGCGACCGCGAACTGACCTACCAGTATACCAATTTCGGCGTGCCCGGACTTGGTCTCAAGCGCGGCCTTGGCCAGAACACGGTGATCGCGCCTTACGCCACGATCCTCGCGGCGCAGTTCACACCGCGCGAATCCGTCCAGAATCTGGCCAGGCTGCGCTCCATCGGCGCTCTCGGCCGGCATGGCTTTTACGACGCCGTCGACTTCACGCCGCAGCGCGTGCCGGAAGGCACCGACCATGCCGTTGTCCTGAACTACATGGCGCATCACTCCGGCATGTCGATCGCCGCCGTTGCCGACGCCATCTTCGAGGGCCGGCTGCGCGACCGCTTCCACAGCGATCCGGTGATCGAGTCTGCCGAACTCCTGCTGCAGGAGAGGGCGCCGCGCGACATCCCGACCGCCACGGTCAGGACCGAAGCCGACGAGCGTTCGAAGGACGAGACCGAGGTCGAGAGCCCGGACTCGCGCATTATCCTCGACCCGCTGAGGGCGTTGCGCGCCACCAGCGTCATGTCCAATGGCCGCTACTCCGTCATGGTCTCGGCCACCGGTTCCGGTTACAGCCGCTGGGGCGAACTCGCCGTCACCCGTTGGCAGCCCGACCCGACCGAAGACCGGCTCGGCTCCTACATCTTCCTGCGCGACGCCGGCAGCGGCGACTGGTGGTCGGCCACCGCAGAGCCGAAGCAGGCGACCGGCGAGAGAGTGCAAACGCTGTTTTCCGACGACAAGGCGAGCTTCGTCAAAACAGTGGGCTCGCTGCGTTCGGAGGTCGAATGCATCGTCATCTCGGAAGGCAATGGCGAGGGACGGCGCGTCACGCTCTACAATGACGGCGCCACTGACCGGCATATCGAGGTGACCTCGTTTGCCGAGCTGGTGCTGGGCAACGAAGCCTCCGACAATGCCCATCCTGCGTTCTCGAAAATGTTTATCGAGACCGAGATCGCTGCCAACAACGGTGCCATCTTTGCCACCAGGCGCAAGCGCGACAAGCACGAGCCTGACGTCACCATGGTGCATTTCGTCACCGATCCGTCCGGGTCGGCGCGCGATGCCGAGGCCGAAACCGACCGCCGTGCCTTCATCGGCCGTGGCCGTACCATCGCGGAAGCGGCGGCCTTCGATCCCGGCGCCAAGCTTGGCGGTCACCACGGCTTCACCCTCGATCCGGTAGCGGCCCTGCGCCGCCAGGTGCGGGTGCCGGCCAACAAGAAGATATCGCTGACCTTCTGGACCGCCGTCGGCGCCAACCGCGCCGAACTTGACGAGGCCATCGCCAGGCTCGACCATCCCGAAAGTTTTGCCCGCCAGGCGATGCTTGCCTGGACGCGTTCGCAGGTGCAGACCCGCCATCTTGGTCTCAGCCTGACCGACGCCGCCAACGTGCAGAAGCTGGCGCGCTTCCTGATCTATCCCGATCCGTTCCTGCGCCTGCCCGGCGAATCCATCGCTTCGGGGCTGGGCAAGCAGTCCAGCCTGTGGCCGACCAGCATTTCGGGCGATTTCCCGATCTTCCTGGTCCGCATCGGCGACGTGGCCGACCTCGAAATTGTCGCCCAGGCGCTGCGCTTCCAGGAGTATATGCGCGCCCGCGGCATGATGATCGACTTCGTGGTCGTCAACGAGCAGGCATCGTCCTATGTCCAGGATCTGCAGCGCGCGGTCGAGACGCTGTGCGAAAACAGCCGCCTGCGCGGCAAGGAACTCGGGCCGCGCCAGCACATCTTCGCCGTGCGCCGCGACCTCATGGACGAGGCGACGTACAAGACGCTGCTGGCGGTTGCCCGCGTGGTTCTGCACACGCGCAACGGCACCATCTTCGACCAGATCGAACGCGCCGAGGCGGCAGCCTTGCAAGCACGCGATGCCCTGCAGCCGGCGCCCCCCGCGTCGCTGCGCGAGCCGTCTCTGCCGGTGCCGGCGGCGCCTGCATACCATGCCGCGTCCGACAGCACCGCCGACGGCAGCGGCCTCAGCCAATGGAACGGCTTTGGCGGTTTCGAGGGCGACGGCCGCCACTATGTCACCCGCCTTGCCGGGCGGCGCTCGACGCCGCAGCCCTGGATCAACGTCGTCTCGAACGCCTCGTTCGGATTCCATGTCTCGGCCGAAGGCGCTGCCTTCACCTGGAGCCGCAACAGCCGCGATTACCAGCTGACGCCATGGTCGAATGATCCGGTCACCAACCGGCCGGGCGAGGGCATCTACATCTACGATCAGGCCAGCGGCAAGGCATTCTCGCCGCTGGCTGCCGTGGTCCGCGATCCCTCGATGACCTATGAGACATGGCACGGCCAGGGCTTCTCCACCTTCCGGTCCAAACGCGGCCCGCTGTCGATGGATCTGACGCACGTCGTCGATCCCGTCGATCCAGTGAAGATCACGCGGCTGCGCATCCAGAACTCAGGCTCGGCGCCGGCGCGGCTGCGCGTCTATGCCTATGCCGAATGGGTCCTCGGCAGCCATCGCTCGAGCACGGCTGCGACCATCATCCCGTCCAGGGATCCAGCGACTGGCGCGCTTCTGGCGCAAAACCCCTACGGTCTCGATTTCGGCGACCGAGTGGCCTTCCTTGCCGCCACCGGTCCGGTGCATTCGGTGACAGCCGATCGTGGCGAGTTCATCGGTAGGCACGGCACCAGCGCATTCCCGCACGCGGTCGTCAGCGGCGCCGGCCTGTCGGGCCGCGTCGAGGCCGGCGACGATCCGTGCGCAGCTGTCGCCAGCGAAATCGATATCCCTGCCGGCGGCGACGTCACGCTGGTCTGGCTGCTTGGCGACGCCGCCACATCAGCCGAGGCGAGCGCGTTGGTGCAGACTCATTCGGGCAAGGATTTCGACCAGCGGCTGGCCGACAATGAACGCGTCTGGCGCGGCTTCCTCGACACCATCCAGGTAGAGACGCCCGACAAGGCGCTCGACGCCATGGTCAATCACTGGCTGCCCTATCAGAGCCTGGCCTGCCGCATCCGCGCCCGCTCGGCCTTTTATCAGGCAAGCGGCGCCTTCGGCTTCCGCGACCAGCTGCAGGACACGCTGGCCCTGCTTGCGCATGATCCGAAACTGGCGCGCGACCAGATCCTCAATGCGGCGCGCCGGCAGTTCCCCGAAGGCGATGTCCAGCATTGGTGGTTGCCGCGCACCGACGCCGGCGTGCGCACTATGATCTCCGACGATGTGGTCTGGCTGGCGCATGCCACCAATCGCTACATCGAGGTGACCGGCGATACAGGGATCCTGAACGAGCAGCTGCCTTTCATCGACGGGCAGGTGTTGGGCGAGGGCGAGCACGACGCCTTCTTCACGCCGGAAATCTCCAAGACGAGCGCTTCGCTTTACGACCATTGCGCGCGCGCGCTCGACCTTGCGGTCAAGCGCAGCAGCCCGGCCGGGCTGCCGCTGATCCTCGGCGGCGACTGGAACGACGGCATGAACCGCGTCGGCGAAGCCGGCAAGGGGGAGAGTGTCTGGCTCGGCTGGTTCCTTTTGAAGACGCTGGGCGACTTTACCACCGTGGCCAAGGGGCAGGGCGACACCAAGCGGGCGCAGGCCTGGACAAAACACGCCGATGTGCTGAAGCGGGCGCTGGAAAGCACCGCCTGGGACGGCCAGTGGTATCGCCGCGGCAGCTACGATGACGGCACGCCGCTTGGCTCGCACAATTCGGACGAGTGCAAGATCGACTCCATCGCGCAGTCGTGGAGCGTGCTCTCCGGCGAGGGCGACCCCGCGCGCTCGACCACGGCGATGCAGCAGGCGACGAACCTGCTGGTCGACGACAAGCTCAAGATCGTCAAACTGTTTACCCCGGCCTTCCAGAACACGAGAAAGGACCCTGGTTACATCAAGAGTTATCCGCCGGGCGTGCGCGAGAACGGCGGCCAGTACACCCATGCGGCGACCTGGTTCGTGATCGCGCTCGCCGAAATGGGCCGCACCGACGATGCCTATCGCTGCTTCTCGATGCTGAACCCGGTCAACCATGCGCTCGACGATGCATCGGCCGAGCATTATCGCGTCGAGCCGTACGTCGTCGCCGCCGACATCTATTCCGGTGAGGACAAGGGCGGTCGCGGCGGCTGGACCTGGTATACGGGCTCAGCGGGATGGCTCTACCGTGCTGCGGTCGAAGGCATTCTGGGCATTGAGCGGCGGGGCAAGCAGATCACGTTCCGGCCGAAACTGCCCAGCCATTGGGACGGCTATTCTGCCACGCTGAAGATGCTGGGGTCGGAGATCAAGGTTCGCGTCATCCGCGACAAAAAGGCCAAATCCATCTCGCTCGAAGTCAATGGAACCAAGACAAAATCTTCCGGTTTTCAGCCGAAAGCCGGCGACAAGACCGAGGTGGTCGTCAAGATACCCTCGTAAAATCAAAGGCTTCAGGTTATTGACGCGCGCCTTTCGAGGCGCGCGTTTTCTACTTCGGCATGCTCCTGGCGCAGAACGGCGTGCCTTCCCGATAACGGCGGTCCAAGCGTGCAGTGACTAAAAATGTGGCAGGGCCAGCTGCTGCCATGATTTTGCCGCAAGACTGACATTTCACCTTTTATCTCAAACCGTTAGGTGATCACGGCAGATTTCGCAACGTCGTCATCTTTTGTTCGCAGAATGGGAACGGAAGAGGTAGACGGGCATTGTTTTGCGACCCGTTAACCGGTACGTGTCAAGAAATGGTGCGGTGCACAATAATGTTTTGGGCGGAGTAGCTGAAGTGTCACTTCTGCAAATCTACTGGAGAGCGCTGGGTTATCTCGCAGCCGACAGGAAGCGCGTTGCGTTTATCTGCGGTGCGAATGTCGCGCTCGCCATTATCGCCATCCTCGAGCCGATCATGTTCGGCCGGGTAATCGACGCCATCTCCGATAAGGGTTCGGTGTTTTCGACGCTGGCGCTGTGGGCCGGTCTCGGCGCCTTTAACATCGTCGCCTTCGTGCTGGTGGCGCGCGGCGCCGACCGTTTTGCCCACAAGCGGCGCAGCGAGGTGCTGTGCCAGTCGTTCGAGCGCGTGATCACCATGCCGCTCGCCTGGCACCACCAGCGCGGCACCTCCAACGCGCTGCACACGCTGCTGCGCGCCGTCGAGACGCTGTTCAGCCTGTGGCTTGAATTCATGCGCCAGCATCTGTCGACGGCTGTTGCGCTGGCTCTGCTGATTCCGACAGCTATAAGCATGGATCTTCGCATGTCGCTGGTGCTGATGGCGCTGGGCGTTCTCTATGTCGGCATCGGCCGGCTTGTGATGAAGCGCACCAAGGCGGGCCAGGCCGCGGTCGAGCGCCACTACCATCAGGTGTTCGCGCATGTGACCGACTCGGTCAGCAATGTCGCCGTGCTGCAGAGCTACAACCGTCTCGGCCACGAGGCCGATACGCTGCGCCGCTATGTCAAGAACCTGCTCGACGCGCAGAACCCGGTGCTCGACTGGTGGGCGATGGCCAATGCGCTGCACCGCCTGTCGTCGACCATTTCGATGATGGTTGTGCTTTTGATCGGCGCCTATCTGGTCACCCATGGCCAGCTCAAGATCGGCGACGTCATCGCCTTCACCGGCTTTGCCACGCTGCTGATTGCCCGCCTCGACCAGATGTCGGCTTTCGCCAACCAGATTTCCGAAGCCCGCGCCAAGCTCGAGGACTTCTATCACCTCGAGGATTCGGCCGCCGACTCCGCCGAGCCGGACGGCTTGCGCGACCTCACCAACGTCACCGGCCATGTCCGCTTCGAGAATGTCGGCTTCGAGTTTGCCAATTCGCGGCAGGGCGTCGACGACGTCTCCTTCGAGGTCCAGGCCGGGCAGACGGTTGCCATCGTCGGCCCGACCGGCGCCGGCAAGACGACGCTGATCAACCTCTTGCAGCGCGTCTTCTCGCCGTCTCATGGCCGTATCCTGATCGACGGCATCGACACCCGCACGGTGACCCGCAAGTCGCTGCGTCATTCGATCGCCACCGTCTTCCAGGATGCCGGCCTGCTCAACCGCTCGATCGAGGACAACATCCGCGTCGGTCGTGCCGAGGCGACTTATGACGAGGTTCACGCCGCCGCCAACGCGGCTGCCGCGCAGGATTTCATCCTTGCCAAGAGCGCCGGTTACGACACCGTCGTTGGCGAGCGCGGCGGCCAGCTTTCGGGCGGCGAGCGTCAGCGCATCGCCATTGCCCGCGCCGTGCTCAAGGACGCACCGATCCTGGTGCTCGACGAGGCGACGAGCGCGCTCGACGTCGAGACCGAGGACCGCGTCAAGGAAGCCATCGACGAACTGAGGCGCAACCGCACCACCTTCATCATCGCCCACCGCCTGACCACCGTTCGCGACGCCGACCTGGTCGTGTTCATGGACAAGGGCAAGGTGGTCGAGATGGGCGGCTTCGCCGAACTGTCGCTGCGCAATGGCCGTTTCGCCAGCCTGTTGCGCGCCGGCGGCCTGCTCAACGACGAGGAAGTCCGCCGTCTCAGCCGCACGGTGAATATCGAAGCGGCGTAGGCTTTTTTACCTCCCCCATGTGGGGAGGTCGGACCCGTAGGGTCCGGGTGGAGGTAGTGCCCCACCACCCCCACCCCGCTGCTTTGCAGCGACCTCCCCACAAGGGAGAGGGTAAGCACTGCGACAACCGCTCGATTGCCCCGAACGCGCCGCCGGTCTATCTAGACCTTATGAGCGACACCTCCTCACGCCTCGCCGGCTGGACCGACCTCGCCAACCCGACGCGCTTTGTCGGGCTGGCCGACAGGCTGGTGCCGTGGCTGGCGTCGATCGCCGCGATCCTGCTAGCCATCGGTCTCTATATGAGCTTTGCCGCGCCTGAGGATTTCCAGCAGGGCATCACGGTGCGCATCATGTACATCCACGTGCCTTTCGCCTGGCTCGCCATGATGTGCTACACGGTGATGGCGGTCGCCGCGCTCGGTACGCTGGTCTGGCGCCATCCGCTGGCCGACGTCGCGCTGAAATCTGCAGCCCCGATCGGCGCCACCTTCACCGCGCTTGCGCTGGTCACCGGCTCCATCTGGGGCAAGCCGATGTGGGGCACCTGGTGGGTGTGGGATGCCCGCCTGACCTCAGTCTTCATCCTCTTCCTGATGTATCTCGGCATCATCGCGCTGACGCGCGCGCTGGATGACGCCAGCCGTGCCGCCTGGGCCGCCGCCATCATCACGCTGGTCGGCTTCATCAACATCCCGATCATCAAATTCTCGGTCGACTGGTGGAACACGCTGCACCAGCCGGCCTCGGTGTTCCGGCTCGGCGGACCGACGATCGATCCCAGCCTGCTATGGCCGCTGCTGGTGATGGCGCTCGGCTTCACCGTGCTGTTCTTCGCGCTGCACCTGACGGTGATGCGCACCGAGATCCGCCGCCGGCGGGTGATCTCCATGCGCAGGGTGGCGGCAAGGCAGGCCGACTAGCGCGATTTCAAACGGAAGGGACAGCCATGCGCCTGCCGCCAGAAACATTAGCATGTGCTGCTATGTTGCGGTGCGGCAACAAGAATTCTCAAAAGATCGTTCCCGACCTCGCTTTGCTCCTTGATCTCGTTTGCGTTCTTGACAGCTCGGCCGCCAAGCAAGAGTGATATTAGTCACTAGTTGTTGCGAGGGGATTCGACGATGAAACTGTGCCTGCTGGCTGGCGTTTCGACATTTGCATTGGCGCTTGGCTGGAGTTCGGCCTACGCCGCAGACGCGCTTGTCGACGTGCCGAGGGCGGAGGATCTCTGGTACGTCACGCTCTTCGGCGGCGCCAGCTTTGCCAACAATGTGAAGACGGACTACGATAGTGGTCGGTATTCCGTGGATCTTGACAGTGGGTTCGTGATCGGCGGCGCTGTCGGTCGGCGGATCAACGACACGTTCCGCGTGGAAGGCGAACTGTCCTACGCGCGCTACAAGGCAAGCGAGTACAGCTTCAGCTTCCCTCCTGCCGACCAAGGTTCCGGCCCAGCTTCCGGCAATCTGTCGGCCACCTATCTTCTCGCCAACGTCTGGGCCGATGTTGCGCATTTTGGTGATGCCAAACTCTATGTCGGCGGCGGTCTCGGCGCGGCCTATGTTACCGCCGATACTCATTTTGATGGCCACGCCTATGGATACGGGCCTGGCGGCTGGGGTTTCGCCGGCCAGGTGGGCGCCGGTGTTACCTACGCGGTAACGCAGAATGTCGACCTCGATTTCGGTTACCGCTTCAAGGCCGTGACAAGCGTGGATCTAGACGACAATGATGGCGGCGGCACATACGAGAACGCCAAATTGTACTCCCACAATCTCCAGCTTGGCGTTACCCTGAAGTTCTGATTGGTTCGTCGCAGGTCGCGACCGGGATCTGACGGATGCCGCTCTTGCCACGCCGGCAACCCCTGGGTCTGCCGGCAATGATCTCAGCCTCGCTGCCGACCGCCGGTGAGCCGGCGGAAAAGACATTGCAGCGCGGCATCGACCTGCAACGGCGCAAGCGTTTTCGCGAGGCCGAGTTCTGCTACCAGACGGTGCTTCGCACGCAGCCCAAAAATGCCATGGCGCTGAACCTGATGGGCACGCTCGCCATCGAGGCCGAGCATCATGACGCCGCCATTGCCTATATGGAAAGGGCGGTCAAGCTCGAACCGGACAACGCCATCTTCCGCAACAATCTCGGCAATGCCTACAATGTCACCGGCAACGTCGACAAGGCGCGCAGACATCTGAGAAAGGCGATCGAGCTCGATGGAGGGCTCATCGAAGCGCTGTGCAATCTCGGCCGCTCCTACCGCAGCCAGCTCGAGGGCGACATTGCCGAAGGGTTCTATCGCCAGGCGCTGGCTATCGACGGCCAGTCGGTGATGGCACTTGCCGGTATGGGCGATTTGCTCACCGACATTGGCCGGCCGGCCGAGGCGGTCGAATGCTTCAGCAAGGCCCTTGCCATCGACCCGGGCCATGTCGAGGCGCTGGCTGGAATGGCGCTTGCGCGCCGGGCGGTCAAGGACGATCCGACGTTGCCTTTGGTGCTGAAACGCCTGGAATTGCCGACAACCACCGATCGCGAGCGGGTAGTGCTGCACCACGCCGCCGGCAAGATGCTCAATGATCAGCGCGAGTATAGCCCGGCCATCCGCCATTTCGCGAGGGCCAAGGCGATTTCCGGCAATGATTTCGACATCGACCGGCACACCCAGCTTTACGACAGCTTCATCGACACTTTCGACGCCGGCTTCTTCGAGGCGCGAGCCAATTTGGGAAATCCATCCAGACGCCCGGTCTTCATCGTCGGCATGCCACGGTCGGGAACGACGCTGACCGAGCAGATATGCGCCAGTCATCGCGATATCCATGGCGCCGGGGAGTTGTCGACCATTCGTTCACTTGCCGGCGAACTTGGGTTCGACAAGCTCGACCCAGCCATTTTCACCAAGGCCATGGCGGCGCTCACTGCAGCCAAGGCCAAGGAGCTTGGATCGAAATATCTCGACGATCTCAAAAAGCGCAACAACACGGTGCGGCTTGTCGTCGACAAGATGCCGCACAATTTCGAGCTGCTGGCCTTCATCAGCCTGATCTTGCCGAATGCCCGCATCATCCATTGCCGGCGTGACCCGATGGACAATTGCGCGTCCTGTTTCATGCATAATTTTTCCGAGGCGCACGGCTATAATGCCGATCTGACCAAGCTTGGGCAGTATTACCGGCAGTATGACCGCCTGATGCGCCATTGGGCCAAGGTCATCCCGCTGGATATCCACGACATGCCCTACGAAGAAACGGTCGCCGATTTCGAAAATCGCGCCCGCGGATTGATCGGATTCCTCGGCATCGAGTGGGACGATGCCTGCTTGCGTTTCAACGAAACCGAGCGCACGGTGCGGACGCCGAGCCGCTGGCAGGTGCGCCAGCCGATCTATTCATCCTCGGTCGAGCGCTGGAAGCTGTATGGCGACGCGCTGGATCCGCTGAAGGCGGCGCTGGGTCCGGTTTATCAGTCTGATTTCAGTTGGCCCGAACAACCTCGCGCTCGACGCGCGCTGGCGTAGATTAGACCTGAGTTGCATCGTGCTTTGGGGCCAAATGAAAGCCGAATGCTTTCATGACCGCCAGTGTGGTTTCCAGCGTAGGATTACCGTTTTCGCTGAGCGAGGTATAAAGATGCTCGCGAGCCAAGCCGGTCTTTCTGGCAATGTTGCTCATCCCCTTGGCGCGGGCAACGACACCGAGGGCGGACGCGACGAATTTGGCGTCTCCGGTTTCCATTGCCTCTGCCAGAAACGCCTCGATTGCCGTATCGGAATCGAGCATTTCGGCGGGATCGAAATCATAGATTTTTTCAACCATTGTCGTCACTCCATTCTACGGCCAGGCGCTTGCTGTCCGTATGTCGGTTTCTTGTTAACTTTTATCCCCGCCGCACAGGAGCAGGATGACCGTTTCACCGCGCTTGTGAAATAAACGCGATAGCCGGGCCCACAGTGAATGCGCAATTCACTGATGCCTTCACCCACTGGGGCCACGTCGCCGGGATTTCCTACAATCAAACGTTGCAGCCGAACGGCAATGGCCGCCTTGGCTCTTCCGTCTTTCAGCTTTTGGTGCCACCTCCGAAAGGTGGCTGTCTGCTTCAGGATTGCCATGGTGACTAGTAAGTTATAAATTACAATTCGTCAATGTCGAAATAGGGCGAGCCTCCAAAACGAAAAGCCTCACCCCATCCGCCCACGCGCTTCCACCTTCAGCGTTTCCAGCACCTTGTCACCGTCGATCAGATGCACCTGGTCGAACAGGTTGGTCACGACGCAGCAATGATCAGGCACCACGCGCACGCGCTCGCCAATGCGAAGCTTCGCACCATTTCCAAGCGTGACCGTGCCATGTTCCTCGCTCAAGCTGGTGACGCGGGCGCCGGGCATGCCGAGCAGCTCGCCAAAATCGGCGAGCCCCAGCGTGTCGCTGGACAGCGCCTTGCTGCCGCTGTCGAGGATGGCGCGGGCCGGCGTCGGATGGCTGACCACGGTGGCGAGCACCGTCAGCGCACAATCGTCGAGCGTGCCGACGCCTTTGGCGGCCTGGTAGCGGTCGAGGTAGATGTAGGTGCCGGGGCGGTATTCGGTAACGACGCTGTCCTCGCCGGAGCGCCACATATCAGGCGTGCCGCCGCTTGAAATGCGATCACAGGCGAGACCCGAGGCCGCGAGCGTTTGTTTGGCGCCGGCCAGCCAGGATTCAGCCTCGGCGGCGCGGCCGGCCGCGGGGTAGGTCATCAGCCCGCCGAAGGTGAGCCCCTTGGCTTGGTCGATCAACTTCGCCAGTGCCAGCGCCTCGGCGGCGCTCTGCACGCCGCAACGGCCCATGCCGGTGTCGCATTCGACCAGGACGGGCAGGGGGTGCCAGGTATCGGTGAAGGTGGCGGCGAGCCCATCCAGCGTTTCGAGGCTGTCCACCGTCACTGACAGTGTCACACGGCCATGCAGCGCCTTGAGGCGCTCCAGCTTGGCGCGGCCAAGGATGTTGTAGGGCAGAAAAATATCGGTCAGCCCGGCATCGGCCATCACCTCGGCTTCGCCGATCTTCTGGCAGGTGATGCCGACCGCGCCGGCCGCCACCTGCTTCTTCGCCCAATAAGGCAGCTTGTGCGTCTTGATGTGCGGCCTGAGTTTCAGCCCGTGGCGGTCGGCATGCGCCTGCGCTCGTGTGATGTTGGCTTCGGCGCGGGCTGCGTCGATGAGGATCGCCGGCGTGTCGAGGTCGTCTATGCCTTGCATGAAATATCACCCTGGGAAATCTGGCTGACTTATGGCCCCGATCCGCACGGATGTCATGGGGCCAGCACGCAGTTTGCGTCGACACCGCAGCGCTGTTCGGCTATGCGCTTCAGATAACTCCAGGGAACGCGACGCGAAGGGATCACGATCATGAAACGCTCCACCGTCAACGACATCATCCGCGATGCAGACGCCTTCATCCGCTCGTTCGGCTACATCATGCCGCCCTTCGCCTACTGGAGCCCGGAAGAGATGAAGGCGCGCAAGGCCGACTCCGCCGCCATTTTCACCTCGCGGCTCGGTTGGGACATCACCGATTACGGCCAGGAAAAATTCGACGAACTCGGCCTGTTCCTGTTCACCGTTCGCAACGGCGTCTATGCCGACATGAAGAAGGGCATGGGCATGCTTTATGCCGAGAAGATCATGATCTCGCGCAAGGATCAGCTGTCGCCGATGCACCGCCACAACATCAAGGCCGAGGACATCATCAACCGCGGCGGCGGTAAGCTCGTGCTGGAACTGTTCATGCACGATCGCGACGGCGGCATCGATCCGAAGGCCGAAGTGACGGTGCCGGTCGACGGCACCATCCACAGGCTGCCGGCAGGCGGGCTCCTGAAGCTCGACCCGGGCCAGAGCGTGACGCTGCTGCCCGGCGTCTGGCACGCCTTCTGGGCCGAGGGCAAGGATGTGCTGATCGGCGAGGTCTCGACCGTCAATGACGACCTTACCGACAACGTCTTCCGCGAACCGATCGGCCGCTTCTCCAACATCCACGAGGACATTGCGCCGGTGCACCTGCTGGTGTCCGACTATGAAAAGTGGGTGGGGTAGGCGGCCTCGCCGCTTTTACTTCGTTTGATTGAGAAGTGCGCCCAGCCTGCGCACTTCGGCGATCAGGCGAGGCATGTCCTGCCGCGCCGCAGCCATGAAATCCTGGTCTTCGGCCGTGGCGCTGGCCATTTCGATATCGTCGCCGCGATCCGCGCCTTCGTCGGTTTGAATGAAATTCGATCTGCTCAGCAAATCCCGACCCTCGACCCATGATTTCCATGGGCCGGGCTGAGCTGCGGCAGCACGCGCGCCTCCATTTCCTGGAGTTCGAGCTCGGATGGAGAGGTGTTCATGGTGACCGATTACTCGACGCTGTTAACGACAAAGCGAAATGCACTCTCGAACAGCACGCCCGAGATCCTCTGGCGTATCTGTTGAAGACAAGATCGTGTCCAGCGGCACGGCACTCTCTCTGTTGACTTTGGCATAGGGGGTAAGTGTGAATTTGTCGTCCCTTCCCTGGTCGACCGACATCTGACGGGATTTCCGAAGGAGGGAGTTGTACGACTTGAAGCCGAACCGCGAAGCCGAGCTGTCAAGAAGAACCGTGTGTACGATGTCGTCGGGCACATCGCTGGCATAAGCACCAAGCGCGTTGAGTGTTGCTAGACCGATCTCTTTGTCGGAGACCGAAGGTAGCTCGCCAATCAAAATGACGGGACCTGCGAACTTCTCCCAGCCGTCGCGGGTGGTAGCCATCGGAATTGCAAACACACTTTTATCAACTATGTTCAGGAAGCAATGTCTCATGTATCGACTCCCATCTGAGGCACAGCTCACCGCTGATACTTATCCGCCTTGCGGTTGCCCAACAGCAGCTTGCGTTCGAGCTGTGCCCGCAGCTCGCCATAATAGGCGGTGAGGAAGGCCCTGGAATCGACCGGCTCGATCGTCATGCCGATCTTGCGTCCGATCGTTTCGGCCACGGCTTTCAGCGCGAAATAGTCGTCGCGGCGCAGCACTTCCTCCAGCTTGTGCAGTTCGGCGATGCCATAGGCATCGAGCTGCGCCTGGGTGAAGCGGAATGCGCGGGTGGTGGTGTCCTGGCGTTGCGACAGGTCTTCGACCAGCGCCAGTTTCGGCGCCTCGACAACCCACGTTCCGGCCAAAAGGTCGCCGATGCGCATGCGGTCGCGGTTGAACAGCGGGAAGAGCGCAAACAGCAGCGTCCACACCAGCCCGAAGATCGTCGACAGCGTGTCGGCGAGCCCCATCTCGCTGCGGCCGAGGATGATCGACAGCGGCAGGAAGATCTCGATCTCGCGCATCAGATTGCGGGCGATGACCTGATCGACCGATAGGCCGGCGCCGCTGCGCGATGCCACCCGGATGCCGAGCATCCGCTTGCCGGGCGTGGCGGCGCGGCGGCCGGCCTCGAAGACGATGAAATAGGCGTTGCGCAGGAAGAAGATCAGGATGATCCAGACGACAAACAGCGGCTGCGCTTCCTCGCCGCCGAGGCCGCCCACGCCCAGCAGCGCGACGATCGTGATCACGATTGCGGCGACGACGATGATGACAAAGTCGAGCAGGAAGGCGGCGGCGCGGGTGCCGGCATCGGCGAGCTTTATCCGGAGATCGACGCCTTCGGGCGTGATCAGCGGCCGTATCGTCGAGACGGCGGCGCGCCTAACGGTCGCCATGCCGCACCACCCTGAACAAATAGAAATAACAGAGCCACAGCGTCAGCATGCCGCCGCCAATGGCATAGCGTGTGACGTCGCTGGTGATCACCTGCCTGCCGATGCCTTCGAGCAGGCCGGCGAACAAAAGCATGATCGTCACCCCGACCATGGTGGTTGCCGCCACGCGCCCGGCATCGGCTGCGGCCGTCATCCGCGTCAGTTCACCGGGGAAGGCGATACGCGTGCCGATACGCATGCCAGCGGCGCCCGCCAAGGCGATCGCGAACATCTCGGTGGTGCCGTGGATGGACAGCCATCCGCCCAGCTCGATGCCAAGCCCCTTGGCGACATAGATTTGGAACATCGCGCCGAGCAGGCAGCCATTCATCAGGATCAGGAGCACGCTCGGCACCGCGAAGGCAAAGCCGAGCGCGAAGGCCAGGATCGCCACCTGGACATTGTGCGTGAACAGATAGGCGGCGAAGCCCGACAGGAAATTGCTGTCGGCGCCGTCATAAAGCACCTGCCGCAGCACTTCCGCCGATGCATCCGGGTTGCGCCCGCCGGCCAGGCTCGGCGGAATGATGGCGTCGAACCAGCCCTTGTCCTTCGCCACCAGCCAGTAGCCGGCGCCGAGACCGACAAAGGTCAGGACGACCGACAGCAAGGTCTCGCGCCACAAATCGCGAATGGCATGCGGCCAGTCATGCAGGAAGAAATCGCCGATGCGCTGCCGCAACCCTCGGCGTGCGCCATAGAGGTAGAAATAGCCGCGCAGGCACAGCGCCTCGAGATAGCCGACCAAGGCATTGTCGAGCGAGGTCGCCCGCGCCACCGAGAGCGAGGACAGCGCCGAGCGGTAGAGCAGCGGCAGCGACAGCAACTCGTCTTCCGAGAGCGTGCGCGGCGCGCGTTTCTCGACCCGGGCGAGCAGCGCCTCGAACGCCTTCCAGTCGGCCTCGCGCTCCGAACGGAAGCTCGCCAGCGACTGGCGCACGGCATCCTTGCCGACCAGCGCGTTCACAACAGATCCTCCCGCTTGAACTCGAGATAGCGCTCGACCAGCGCCGGTCCGAGCCTCTGGTGGTCGGCTTCGATGACATGCGCGCCGAGCAGCCTGAGCCTGCCGATGACGACCTGCCTTTCGCGCAGCAGCCCGCCGGCGACGACGGAGCGCGCCACATCCTCCGGCGTGTCCGGCGGCATGTCGGCCAGTGTCTCCAGCTCGACATCCTTCATCATCATGAACAGCACCAGATGCCGTTCGGTGAGCCGGCCTACGGTGCGCAGCATCAGTTCGGCGCTGATCGGATCGACAAAATCGGTGAAGATGATCACCAGCGAGCGCCGGTCGAGCCGCGCCGCCAGCGTCGTCAGCGCCAGGGTGAAATTGGTCTCTTCGGTAGAATAGTCGATCTCCGCCGCCCGCTTCTGGATCATGGCGAAGCTGGCCGAGCCGCGCACGGCGCCGCTGGAAACGCGCGGTCGCGCGTCGAAGCCGAACAGGCTGACCATGTCGCCGCCCTTCAGCGCAATGAACGCCGACAGCAAAGCGGCGGTGACGGCGCGGTCGACCTTCGGCACGCCGTCGACGGGCTCGCACATCAAGCGGCCGCTATCGATGGCCAGCACGATGTTGTTGTTCTCCTCGATGCGGAATTCGCGCGCCAGAAGCCTGCCGTGGCGGGCGCTGCGCTTCCAGTCGATCATGCGCCGGCCCATGCCGGGCTGGTAATCCTTGAGCGCCTCGAATTCGCGGCCCTGGCCGGCTCGGCGCTGCGCATGGCCGTCGGGCAGCGCCTGTCGCTGCAAAAGCGTGATCGCCTCGTCGCGGGCGCTGCTGACGTCGGGCAGCACCGCCACCTTGCTGTCCATCGGCAGCACGACCTGGTTCCAGACCAGCCCGAACGGCCCGCGCCAGCGCACCCACAGGCGGTCGAACCTGGCCATGCCGCGCCGCAGCGCCTGGAATTTGAGGTCGAGCGATGCGCTGCCGGCCTCAGCAGTCAATGCCCCGCCGGTGCCGCCCAGCGGCTCTAGCCGCGCATCATGGCCGAGACGCGCCTGCACCGCGCGCGGACGCCCGCCAAGCCTGGCCGTGACGTGGACGGTGAACTGGCTGCCGACGCTGACCTGCGGCGGTGCATGGATGCTGGCGTTCAGAGAAGCCCGACCGCGCCCGGCGGCCGCGTCCACGGCCAGGAAAGCAAGCAGCACGCAAATCCACAAAAGACCGAGATACCACAGAGACGGCAGCGCGAGCGCGATCAGGAAGGCCGGTATTGCACCGGCCGCACCTGCCCAGACTGCCCGGCCGCTCGGATAGATCAACGTGGCGCTTCCGTCTGGTCGACGAGGTCGGTGACGATCTGCTCGACCAGGCGGCCGTCGATCTGCGCCGCAGGCGACAGGATCACCCGGTGGCGCAGCGCCGGCACCGCAAGCGCCTTGACGTCGTCGGGGATGACATAGGCGCGTCCGTCGAGCGCCGCCCGGGCGCGCGCGGCTCTCGCCAGCATGGCGCCCGCGCGCGGGCTGGCGCCGACTTCGAGATCGGGGCTTTCGCGCGTAGCCCGCACCAGCCTTGCAATATAGTCGACGACATCGTCGACCAGCGTGACCTCGCCGACGGTCGCCAGCGCCTTTTCCAGCGTCTTGCGGTCGGCCTGGGCGGTGATGCCGTACTGCTTGATGTCGTGCGAGGCGGTGCCGCCGCCGTGGTGGATGATGATCGTCTTTTCCTCTTCGGGGCCGGGGTAGCTCACCCGGTGCTTGAACAGGAAACGGTCGAGCTGCGCCTCGGGCAGGGGATAGACGCCCTGATGTTCGATCGGGTTCTGCGTCGCCACCACCATGAAGTTCGGGCCGAGCGCATGGGTGGTGCCGTCGAAGGTGACGGCATGCTCCTGCATCGCCTCCAGAAGGGCGGCCTGGGTCTTGGGCGGCGTGCGGTTGATTTCGTCGGCGAGGAGCAGGTCGCAGAAGATCGGACCACGCGTCAGCGTGAATTGCCCGGACTGGAAATTGTAGATGTTGGAGCCGACGATATCGCCGGGCATCAGGTCGGGCGTGAACTGGATGCGGCCATAGGCGACGCCCAGCGCCTGGGCGAAGCAGCGCGCCGTCATGGTCTTGGCCGTGCCCGGTGGTCCCTCAAGCAATATATGCCCGCCGGCGAACAATGCCGTCAGCATCAGATCGACCGTATCGTGTTGCCCGGTGATGGCCTTGGCCACCTCTTCCCTGATCTGTGTCGCCAGGGCCTTCACATCATCGACGTTCACCGAGCCTCCTTGCCGTCCAGTCGTGCAGCTTTTCGGCTGCATCATGCATTTGTGTCAGGGTCTTTGCCGCGTTCGCAGCTTGCAGGCGGGTCGTGAACCCGCCGGCTTCGTCCTTATCGCGGGAATCGAGCCAGCGGTCGAGCGCTTCGCCCTGCAAACCGTGCGGCGCGCCGAGCAGCGCGCCGGCGCGTACGCGTGCCAGTGCTCCATAGCGGTCGCCCAGTTCTTCCAGCCGGCCGGCGCGGCGCAACAGCATCGCCGTGGTGTCGACCAGCGCGCGTTTGCCGAAGGCGATGGCGCGCTGATCGGCCCGTGGCGGCCCGAACCGGCCAAGGCCATGCAGGAAGGCAAGTGCCGCCGCCGCCAGGATGGTCAGCGTCAGCGCCAGGAAAGGCGGTTCGACCAGAAGCTTGGCGAGATCGTATTTTCGCCCGACGCCATGCAGCGTCAGGTCGAACATGACGGCACCCTCTTCGGGCTGGAGGAGCTCGATCAGCTTGAGCGCCGCCGCCGCCTTGTCGGGATCTTTCAAGCCAGCGTTGTTGATGAGATCGGGGTCCGTCAGAATGTAGAACCGCTCGTCTTCGACCTCGGTCAGCACGGCCTTGCCGTTGCCGGCGGCAATCAGCGGGTGTTCGTCGGCCACCCATTGCAACTGGTCGGGAACGCTGACCATTTGCCCTGAGACGTCGAGTTGCTTGGCCGTGCTTTCGCCTTCGCCGAGCTTGGCCTTGGCGATGCGGCCGAGCCAATCGTTGACCACCACATCCGGCAGTCGCTGGATCTTCATCTCCCAGCCTTCGTGCGAGGCCAGCGGCAAGGTCGCCCATTTGGGCAGAACGAACAGCGTATCCAGGCCCTTGCGAAGCTTGATGATGTTGGCGAGCGCATCTGGGTCGCTGTCGGGCGAAATGGTGACGATCAGCAGCATCTCGGTCTCGAGATCGCTGTCGGACCGCGCCATATCGGGCGCCTTGCCGGTCAGCTTCAGCCATTGCGCCAGGCCGGCATAGCCGATGCCGCTCTTCGACAGCGGCGTTGCGCCACCGGCGCTCGGCTGGCGAAAGTCGGGCGCATAGGTGGACAACAGGAAGAAGCCCGCGGCCGCGAGCAGGCTGGCGAAAATGCCCCAGAACAGCGTCCTGCGGCTGAACGGTTCCTGCTGGGCGATGTCGGCTGTCGCGTCACTCACGTCCAGGCATCCCTGAAGACGAATCGCTCATAGGCGCTGCGCGCCTCCTGCCAGCCCTCCGGCCCGACCGGCCGGCGCGCGAACAGAGCGGCCTCGACGATGCGCGCGATCTGGGTAAAGGCGCTGCGCGCCCGCGTTGGCAGCGACGCCGCTCCCGCGATATCGCGCGCGGTCAGCGACGGGCGAAGGAAGTCGGGCAGGCGGCCGGCAATGTCGGCAACGCTGCGGCGAAGCAGGAGATGCACCGCCTCGTCGTAATTGCCCCGGGCGGCGAGCGCATCGGCTTCCGACAGCAGGACCTGCGCGGCGCCAACGTCGGGGTGCCATGTCGCTTCCGCCTCGGTCACGCTCTTTTTGCGCCACCAAGGCAGGCGCCAGGCGACGCCTTTCACCTCAAGCAAAATCAGCAGCAGAATGATTGCGGCACCTGTGATCACCGCGCCCCAGAACAGGTAGATCATGTACGGGCCGAGCCATTTCAGGAACTCGCCCAGCGGTTTCAGCCATTCGGGTGTCTCGGGTGGTCTGTAGGCCGGCAGGTCGAACTGGATCGAATCGTCCGACAGCAACTGCTTGTGCAGTTTGGCCAGCCATTCGGCTTGCGCAGCGTCCGGCTGTGCAGCAGTCACCTTCTCGCCCCCCTGCAACCTGCGGTTCGCGAGCCGACACTGGCAATGCGCCAAGGCAATTGCAAGCGGCGGCAACCGCAAGTATCAATACGGTGATTTATACTTTCTGATTTCGGGTATCCATTAGTCGGGGGGAATGTAACATGACGTCAATCGCGAGCGAGCGGCCGGAACGGTTCAGCGTCGGCAGGGCTTTCAGCAATACGTTTTCGGTAATCGGACGCAGCTTCGTCCCACTTGCCGCCATCGTCGGCCTTTTTTCGACGCTGCCTGCGCTGCTGTACAACATCTGGAGCTTTAGTCAGATTGCAAAGATAGCAGTACCTGGGGCGAGCTTCGAGCAATCGGCGATGGCGGGCTATGGTGCCGTTTCGATGATTGCCGGCCTGGTGCTCCTGATCTTGGCCTTTCTGGCGCAGGCGGCGCTGGTACGAGCGACAATCGAAGATTTGAACGGCAAGCGCCCGTCGATTGGCGATTGCATTCAGATAGCCCTGCGCAGCTTCCTCCCCACGCTCGGAATTGGTCTTGTGATCATCGTGGCAATGTTTCTGGTGGCGATGATATTAACGGTCATCACCATGGCCATCCCCATCGTCGGCGGTGTGATTGCACTTCTGTCGCTCATCCCCATAGCCATGTGGCTGATCAGCATATCGGTGGCTGTGCCCGTCGCAGTTCAGGAAAGGCCTGGCGTCTTCGCCTCGATTTCGCGAAGCAGGGCGCTGACGAAGGGAAGCCGCTGGCGGATATTCGCGCTGTTTCTGGTCCTCGGCATTGTTGCGATAGGGCTACAAGTGGTTTTCACCTTGCTGTTTCAGGCTGCTATTGCGAGCGGCGGGATCAGCACGACCGGACTCATTGCCGCCGCCATCGGAAGCAGCCTGCTGTCGACAATCGTTTCGGCGGTGATTTCGGTGGCGATTGCCGTCACCTATGTCGAGCTGCGCCAGGTCAAGGAAGGCACCAGCGTCGACGAACTGGCGCAGATATTCTCGTAACGAAGGTTTTGGCCCGAGAACAGCCAGTCATGTTGGCGCGATTGGCCGGGATCTAGCTCGGGCCGGAAGGGGTAATCGTGGCATCGACGGCGGCGGCGCGGCTTGAGAAGTTCCAGATCGGCAGGGTTTTCAACAACACCTTCGCCGTGATCGACCGCAATCCCGGTCTGATGATTGCTTTGGCGGCGCTTTTCCTGGTCCTCCCAGCAGTTGCGCTCAATCTGTCGAACCACTGGAATGGCGGCCCCAACGGCTACATCGCCACACCTCCACTCGGCGCGAAGTGGGTCATTATGAGCAGCTCGTTCTTATCGCTCGTTTTAAGCCTGATCTATTTCGTTTGCGCGCTGTTGTTCCAGTCCTCGCTGGTGCAAGCGACGATAGAGGACCTGAACGGCAAGCGCCCGGTGATCGCTACTGCATCCAGATAGCCTTGCGCAGCATATTGCCGACGCTGGGGGTGGGGCTGATTGTCTTTTTGGCCATGATCCTTGGCCTCATCGTGATGGGCATCGCCGGAATGTTGGTGCCGATCTTCGGAGCGATCATTGCCTTCGTGGTGTTGCTCGTTGCCGGCGTCAGGTGGCTGCTCGGCATATCGGTTTCCGTGCCGGTGCTGATGCAGGAGCGGCTTGGCGTGTTTGGCGCGATGTCGCGCAGCCGTGCTCTGACCAAGGGCAGC
Source organism: Mesorhizobium sp. M0862 (assembly GCF_040319795.1). Taxonomy (NCBI): domain Bacteria; kingdom Pseudomonadati; phylum Pseudomonadota; class Alphaproteobacteria; order Hyphomicrobiales; family Phyllobacteriaceae; genus Mesorhizobium; species Mesorhizobium sp. M0862. The sequence continues at coordinate 45,500 of NZ_JAMYOJ010000024.1, read as the reverse complement.
CGCTGGCCGATGTTCGGTGTCTTGCTGATCCTGTTTTTGGCGGCGCTTGCCTTCCAGATGATGTTTGCCCTGCTGATCGGCCTGATTTTCGCTTTCTTCAGCGGCCTCTCGACGGTCGCCCTGATTTTCGGCGCTTTCGGAAGCGTCCTTATCGTGACGGTCGTGTCCACGGTGGCATCGGTGGCCATTGCGGCCGCCTATGTTGAACTGCGCCAGGTTAGGGAAGGCACCAGCGTAGACGAACTGGCGGAGATTTTCTCTTAGAAGGCGAAGCCGACTCGGCTGGTCGGGCGGCGGGATTTCAGTGACAACAGCTTGGCCCGCCTCCGCGCTCGTCCGACACAGGCACGACGAGGTGATCGCCACATCGCGCGCGAGCTGGACATGGTCGAAGCAGCGTTTGGCCGCACGGTCTGCTCGTCCTTGCCGTGCTCGTTCCAGGTGAGGTTGTAAAAAGGCCCGGCGGCATAGGCGATGCCCCAATGCACGAAGGCGCAATCAGGATCTGTCGCCAGCGCCTTCTCGAAGCACTTTATGCCTTCCTCATGGTTGAAGCCGTAGCACCAGTTCAGCCCGATATCGAACCAGCGCTGCGTCTCGGCCGAGGCGGTGGAGATTGGACGGCGATAGGTGCCGAGGTCGAAGTGGTCCATGCGTTCTCGTGCAAAATATCGCGGCCAAAGTCTATCAGGCCTTGAACTCAATCTTGGGGTGCTGACCTAGGTAAAGTGCGAAGCAATCTGTTCGACAGGGTCCTTGTCTGGGCGCACCAAAAGCCAGAAGATCAGCCCTGTAGCGCCACCGAGTATCCCTATGAAGGAGCATGCATAGAGAACTCCGCCGATTCCCAATGGAGGACTCCACTTAATGAGGCCGAAGACAAACGCTGGAACAAAAACTGCCAGAAAGCCAACGACGACGTATACCCAAAAAAACTGCCAGCGCCGTCGGGTGAGGACATAGAAGGCCGGAATTCCTACCATCGCCTCCACAACATAGAAAACAAGGGTTACGAAGATGAAGCCCGACAATGGCCCCGTCTCAGGGTGGTTCGCATGCCAATTGTAGCCGGGCAGGATCGCCGGAATAATGGGTGCAAGAATGAAAGCCCAACGGGCGCGCATGTGTATTCTCCGGAATGACGCGAGCCCACAGCGGGGCCTCGTCGACACACCAGACCGATCCACGATCGCCGCGTCAAGACAGACACCGTCGTAAATGCTCGGAGTGCGCTGCAGGTATTTACCTGAGCGACATACCGCTCAGGTGCCAGCCGGTATGCGGCGTCCCCGAACGATCACCCCTCCAGCCACACCTTCTCAAAATGCTGCTCCAGCGACTGGTGCTGTTCGCAGCCCTGCACGCCTTTGCGATAGGTGCGGTAGACCGAGCGCCAGTAGGGCTGGATGATGATGCCGGCATCGCGCAGATTCTGCTCGATCCTGGCCATGATCTCCTTGCGCTGGGCGGCGTCCGGCGTTGCCAGCGCCTTGTCGAGAAGCGTGTCGAATTCCTTGTCGGCATAGGCGCTTTCGTTCCAGGCGGCGCCCGATTTATAGGCGAGCGCCAGCACCTGGACGCCGAGCGGGCGGCCCAGCCATTCGGTGGTGGAGAAGGGGTATTTGCTCCAGTCGTTCCAGAAGGTCGCCGCCGGCAGCACGGTGCGCTTGATCTTCAGGCCGGCCTCGCGCATCTGCGCGGCGATCGCGTCGCCGGTGCTCTTTTGCCATTCGATATCGACCGAGATCAGCTCGAATTCGTGGTCCGTCTTGCCGGCCTCGGCGAGCAGTTTCTTCGCCTGATCCATATCTCGCTTGGCCGGACCGATATCGGCAAACTCAGGATGCATCGGACCGACATGGTGGTTGTCGGCGGGCTTGCCGCGACCGCCGAGGCCCAGCGCCAGCACGGCGGAATTGTCGACGGCAAGCTGGGCGGCGCGGCGCACCTTGACGTCGTCATAGGGCGCGTTGCCGACATTGAAACGGGCAACGATGGTCGATCCGGTGGCGATCTCGGAATTCAGCAAGCCCATCTGCTCGGTCTGCGACACGGCGTCGGAGGCGGTCTCGTGGTCGGTGTCGATCTCGCCGGATTCGAACGCCGACAGCATCGCGTTGGGGTCGGAGCCGTAATCGACCCATTTGATGCCGTCGAGGTAGAAGTCGCCCTTCCACCAGGGCTTGTCCTTGCGCTTCACCTCCGCACTGGACTCGGCATTCCAGCTGACCAGTTCGCAAGGGCCGGTGGTGATTGCGAGCGCCTTCATCGGATCGTCGCCGCCCTCATAGGAGCGGTGCATGATCAGCGCGGGATAGTCGGCCATCCCTGCGATCAGCGAAATGTCGGGTTTCGGCAGATTGAGCTTTACGGTGAAATCGTCGACCTTCTCGATGCCGCCATCGACCGGCTTCTTGGTGTCGGCATTGACCAGCGCGCCCATGCGCGCGGCGACCGAATTGCCGGGGACGGAAGCGTCGCACCAGCGGTTGAGATTGTGGATGACGTCATCGGCGTTGAAGACGTCGCCATTCGACCAGGCGATGCCCTTGCGCACATGCAGCGTCAGCGTCCTGGCGTCGTCGCTGGTTTCCCAGCTTTCGAGCAGCCACGGCTCGAAGGTGAAGTCGCGGTTCCAGCGCACCAGATATTCGTTGCAGTGGCGCGCCACATTGGACATCTCGACACCGTCGAAGGTGCGCGGATCCTTGAAACCCTTGACGTTCATGGCGACGCGCAAGGTGCCGCCGCGCTTCGGCTCCTCTGCCCGGGCGGGCGACGCGCTGAGGCCGCCCAATGCCAGTGCTCCGGCCGCGCTGACGCCGAAGCCGGCCATGATGGCGAGATATTCGCGCCGGTTGACGCCGCCCTTTGTGAAATCTTGGGCGACGGGTTTGGCCTGCGGGTGCAAATTGCGGTCGGTCAGCATGAATTTCATCGTCGTTCCCTCTTTTGTTGGGCGCCCCGACGGTCCGCCTCCGCTGGGGCGGATGCGATCATCGGGCGCCGTTGCCTGAGCAGGTGATGATAAAGCGGGCCGACCCCGGGAAATGTTCGCTTTTCCGCAATTCTTGTGCGCCACTCCGCAGTGGGAGTGCAGACAATCTCCACCTTGTGGGCGCGGCAATCGCATATGGATTTCGGCGCTTTGCGCTCTACGAATACCCCCACGCTTAATCCCTCCCCACAAGGGGGAGGGAGACTTCGGCAGCGCCGAACTCGGCAGATTGGCCACGTTGAGCGCCGCAATATAGCGGGCGGCAGCGTTCCCTCCCTTGTGGGGAGGACTAGGGTGGGGTCCTCTTCGCAAAAATCTCATATGCGATTGCCTGCCCACGAGGGGGAGATCAGCGCTTCGCCGCCTCAATATGGCCAGTCGTTCTTGCCGAGCACGGCGACGGCGGCGATGGCTGCAAGCGTGCACACGAACGCCTCGCCGGCGCGCGGAACATTTTTGCGGGCGCGCAGAAAACTGTGCACGAGGCGGTTCTCCTCATACCACCAGGCGCGGCCGCCGGCGGCAACGACGCGGTCGCGATAGGTCTCGCCGTCCGACGACAGCGGATCGCACTGGGCAGTGATGATGACAGTCGGCGGCAGGCCGGAGAAGTCGTTGTCTTTCAGCGGAGAAAAAGTCGGGTCGTCGGGCGACTGTGCCGGGGCAGCGCGAATGGTGCGGTAGAACGCGATGTCGCGCAGCGTCAGCAACGGTGCCTCGGCATGTTCGACATACGAGCCGGCACTCTCGTCGCCGCCGAGGCCGGGATAGATCAGCACCTGGCCGGCCGCCCGGCGCAGGTGGCGGCGAGACGCGTGCGCGACCGCGGCGGCAAGGTTGCCGCCGGCGCTTTCGCCGACGAGCACGATCGGAAGGTCCGTTGTCACCGCCGCCCATTCGAACACGGTCAGCGCGTCGTCGAAGGCGGCCGGGTGGGGATGTTCCGGCGCCAACCGGTAGTCGGCCGAGACAACGTCGAAACCGGTGCCGGCGCAGATCTCGGCGCAGATGTCGTCATGGCTGTCGAGCCCGCCAAGCACAAAGCCGCCGCCATGATAGTAGACGATGACGGCGCGCACGGGCTTGCCCGCCATCCGATAGTAGCGGATCGGGATGGCGTGCCCTGCATCTGCGGCGATGATGCCGCCGCTGGCCGAAACCCCTTTGGGATAACCCTGATGGAAGGCGCGGCACATCGCATCATAGACCGACCTTTGCTCGGCGATCGGAAGTTCGGCGATTTCTGGCGGGAACCAGTCATTGACCAGGTCGATATACTCCCACAGCGCCGGATCGAGCAGGGTGGCGTATTTCCCCCGCCTGGCGGTCTTGAGCTTGTGGACCGTGCCCATCTCTCAGAGCTCGCCGTAGAGCCGTTCGGCGTTTTCAAACGTGAAGCGCAGCGGTACCGAGCCTTCGACCTGCCATGCATCGATGGTGTCGCCCGCCATCAGCCGGCACGCGTCTATCGTGTTGGTGACGGCGCCGCCATAGAGCCGGTTGGCAAGGTTGAGGATGGCGGTCTGGTGCATGGCGGCACTGCCGCTGCCGCAGGCATCCTTGACCAGAAGCACGCGAAAGCCGGATGCCACCGCGTCCTTCACGGTGGCGTCGATGCAGGCCTCGGTCCAGACGCCGGCGACGATCAGCCATTCGATGCCGCGCGCCTTGAGTTCGGTTGCGGCAGGCCCGCCGCCGAAGGCGCTGGCCTGCGTCTTGACCAGCATCGTCTCGCCGGCCGCGGGCGCCACTTCCGGGCAGATTTCCGTCAGAGGATCGCTCTTGTCGGAAAAGGCGGACTTGCCGTCGGCGTCGAGCGGATGGAAGGGATGCGCCTTGGCGGCATCGACGATATAGGCCCAGTGGTAGAGCGGCACGAAGTTGCGCCGCGCCGCCGCCTGCAGGCGTTGGACGTTGGCCAGCACCTCGCCATAACCTTCGACCAGATAGCGCTTGTCCTGCCGATGCTCTTCCTGGAGGTCGATGAACGCCGCGGCGACCGTGCCGCGTTTGATGGAGATGGGGCTTTTCATGCGGATAGGCCTTGGTTCGCGACCAACGCCGCCGCTCTTCTCGCAAGGGCAGCGCAAGCGGTGGAGATTGGTCGGCGTCCTCCGAACTTCGTCCTCCCAGGGCGAAGCAGCCGCGCAGCGGCGTCGCGGAGACCCTGGGATCCGTTCCGTGACGTCGACCGTGGAGTGCAACTGTGCAGGATCTGCACCGTTGCGGCGCTCTGGAGTCCATGCCGTGACATTGGCCAAGGAATGCGGCGGAGCAGAACTTGCACCGTTGCGGCGCGGATGAGTCCCGGCATGGATCCTAGGGTCTGCGCCGCGTCGCTGCGCTCCTTGCTTCGCCCTAGGATGACGACCGGATTGGCGTTCGCGCTGGTTGCCAAGGGATGCGAAACGACCATCAAACCTGCTTCTCCAGAAACTCATCCTCGTAGGGAAAGCGCGACAGAAGCTCGGTGCCGGTGTCGGTTATCAGGATTTCGTCCTCCAGCTTGACGCCCTCGCGGCCGCCTTTCTCGCCGATATAGCTTTCCACGCTCACCACCATGCCAGGCACGACAACACCGTCGCGGCCATAGGTCTCATAGTCCATGGCATGCGCGATGAACGGCGTCTCGCCATGCATGCCCACGCCATGCATCACCGAGGTATAGCGCTGGTCGACGAAACGGTCCGGGATTTTCCACGCTCTTTCGGCGATCTCGCGAAACGCCATGCCAGGTTTGACAATCGAAATGTTGTGCTGAACCTGGTCGTGCGCCATGCGGTAGAGCGATTTCTGATAGCCGGTCGGCTTGCCCGGCCCGCAGCGGAAGGTGCGCGAAAAATCGGAATAATAGCCATAGCAGCCGATCGTATCGGTATCGAGCGCCAGAAGCTCGCCCGGCCGGATCTTGCGGCCGCTGGCCTCGTTGAACCACGGATTGGTGCGCTGTCCCGAGGTGAGGAGCCGCGTCTCGATGAACTCGCCGCCCTGGCGGATAACCTCGCCATACATGATGGCGAACAGCTCATTTTCGGAGACGCCGGGTTTCATCGCCTCGCGCACGGCGTAGACGGCGGCTTCCGCACCCGCCATCGACACCTGCAGGCATTTGACTTCCTCGGGCGTCTTGACCGCCCGCACCGCCAGGATTTCGCCCTGACAATCCCTGACGTCGCAGCCGCGCTTTTCCAGCGCCAGCGCCTGCAAATGGCTGCAGCGGTCGAGCCCGAGCTTCATCGAGCCGCCGCCGTGCTTCGTCAAAAGCTCGGCGATCTCGTCGGCGAAGGGGCCGGCGGTTTCGTCGTCGCGGCCCGACACCGAAGACCATACCAGCTTGGACGGCCGCGCCTCGTCGATCGTGTCGAGCACCATCGAGACATGGTAGCTCTGCGGGTACTCGAACAGCACGATCGGCCCGTCGGTGGGGATGAAGAAATACCGCGTCGAGTTGCGCAGGAAATAGCCGAACATGTTGCGCGAGCCGGTGGCGTAGCGCTGGTTGTAGGGGTCGAACAAAACGACGCCCCCATAGCCCGCCTCGCGCATCCAGCCGCGCAGTTTCGCCAGCCGCCCTTTGCGCAAGGCGTCGGCATCGATGAAGGACGGCTCGGTATCCGACAGCCACATGCCGCCGGCGGAGTCGGCCGCGACCGGGTGGCGCATGCGGTCCTTGAAATCCACATCCTCGGTGCTGTCCGGGTCGAAAACGACGATGCTCATGGTGCGCCTCCTGAAGGCCTGAACATAGCTACGAACCGCAGAATGTCTGTGCGAGAATCCGCAGATGTCGTGCGAAATGCCGCAGTAGAAGTCGTTCGGCAACGATCCGTCACACCCCCCTCTGGCCTGCCGGCCATCTCCCCCGCAAGGGGGGAGATTAGCAGCTTCGCTGGCCGCGTCAGCACCCCAGCGTTGGTGATTTGCGAAAACCGCCGAGCTCCCAATCTCCCCCCTTGCGGGGGAGATGCCCGGCAGGGCAGAGGGGGGGTGGGCGGGAACTCGGCGTGGCCGATAAGCGTCCCTAATGCCGCCGCATCGCCTTCGGCGCGTGCCCATGCTCCTCGCGAAACGCTCGGGCAAAACTTGACATCGAAGCAAAGCCGCAGGCCAGCGCCACGTCTCGCACCATCAGCGTCGAATGGGCCAACAGGTCGGCGGCGCGCCGCAGCCGGAGCCGCCGGTAATATCCATTGGGCGAAATGCTGAGCTGGGCGCGGAAATTGCGCTCCAACTTGTCGGAGGAGACGCCGAGCCTTGCCGCCAGTTCCGTCATCCCAAGCCGCTCCTCGACCGCATCCTCCATGATGGCGATGGCCGACAGCACCAGTTCGTTCTGGACGCCGGTGCGCAGCCTGAGCGGCATCAGCTTGCGGTCGACGCTCGAACGCAAGGGGCTGTGCACGAACCATTCGGCAACGCCCGCCGCGAGCTCGCCGCCATAATCGTTGGTGATGATCTCCAGCATCATGTCGAGGCTGCCGACGCCACCGGCCGAGGTGAAGCGCTTGCGGTCGATGACGTAGAGATCGCGCCGGAGCTCGATATCCGGGAAGGCCTCGGTGAATGCCGCCTGGCTGGTCCAGTGCAAGGTGCAGGCATGGCCGTCGAGCAGGCCGGCCCGTGCGAGGAAGAAGGCAGCGTCGGCCACCGCGCCGATATGGGCGCCGGCGCGCAGGCTCCTGCGGATCCAGGCAACCGCATCGTCCGCGACAAGCAAGTCCGCATTGCCGCCGGAGCAGACGACGATGCGGTCGACCTTCGGCGCGCCGAACGCTGCGAATCCCGGTTGTATGACAACCCCATTGGATGCCTCGACCGTGCCCTGGTCGGCGCCGACGATCACCCAGCGGTAACAATCGCGTTTGGCCAGCACGTTGGCGGCGCGCAATGGCTCGATCACCGAACTGAACGCCATCATCGGAAAGCCGGGAAAGACCAGCACGGCGAAGGTGAGGGGACCTTCGCTCGCTGCGGGTTGCGCCCGGTCGTGTGTTTGGCTGGCACGGTCGGTATTCACAATTGTGTATTTCCCGGGAGCGTCATTGGTGGCAGACAGGAAATGTAGCGGGCTTTTTGGCCCGCCGGCAATGGAGACGACGCCATGTTTGCGGCCCAGAGCATCGACAGCACCAACAAGCCAGCCTTCTACCGCGAACTGGCCACCCAGTTGAAGGCGCTGCTGGAAGGCGAGAGCGACTCTGTCGCCAACGCCGCCAACACATCGGCGCTGATCTTCCAGATGGTGCCCGATCTCAACTGGGCCGGCTTCTATTTCCTGGCGTCGGACGAGGAGCTGGTGCTTGGACCGTTCCAGGGCAAGCCGGCCTGCGTGCGCATCGCCGTCGGCAAGGGCGTGTGCGGCACCGCCATCGATCTCGAAATGTCGATGCTGGTCAAGGATGTGCATGAATTTGCCGGCCACATCGCTTGCGACGCCGACTCGCGCTCGGAACTCGTCGTGCTGCTGAGGGACAATGACGGCGTCTTCGGCCTGATCGACCTCGACAGCCCGACGCCCGGCCGCTTCGACAAGGACGACCAGGCCGGCATCGAGGCGCTGGCCGCGATCTATGTCGCGGCGAGTTCGTTCGAGGATTAAGCGAACTTCACCAGCATCAGGCTGAAGCAGCCGATGAACAGGAAGGCGCAGGAGGCGAGCGCCAGCGGGCGAAGGCCGCGCGAGCGCAGCTGCGAAATGTTGGCCTGCAGACCCATGGCGGCGAGCCCCATGGTCAGCATGATGGTGGTGGCGAACGCCATGGCCGACTTCACTTCGGCCGGCACGGCAACCAGGCTGTTCAGCGCCACGACGGCGATGAAAGCGGCGACGAACCACGGCATCGGCGGCCGCGCACCGGATTGGTCGCTTGGGCGATCGCCATTGCTCTTGCGGCGCGCCATCAGGCCGAGCGCGATGACCATCGGCGCCAGCATGGCGACGCGGGTCAGCTTGGCGACGGTGGCGATCTCGCCGGACTGGGCGCCGTTCTGGAAGCCGGCGCCGATGACCTGTGCCACCTCGTGGATCGAGGCGCCGGCCCACAGGCCGAATGCGTGCTGGTCGAGGCCGAGCGCCGGCGCCAGCAGCGGAAAGCCGAGCATGGCGACGGTGCCGAACAGCGTGATCGAGGCGACGGCATAAGTGACGTCCTCGTCACGCGCATCGGTGACGATGTTGGTGGCAACGATCGCCGAAGCGCCGCAGATCGAGGTGCCGGCGGCAATCAGCTGCGCCAGCTTGGCGTCGACGCCGATCAGCCGGCCAAGCGTGATGGTGAAGACGAAGGTCGCTCCAAGGGTCAGCGCCACGATGCCGACGCCGCCGGCGCCGATGGAGACGACCTGGCCGAGCGTCAGCTGAAAGCCGAGCAGCACGATGGCAAAGCGCAGCAGGCGCTTCTGCGAGAAGGCGATGCCGGCCTTGGCGTGGGCGGGGGTGCCGAGCACGTTGGAATAGATCAGGCCGGCGACGACGGCGAGGATCATCGGGCTGAACAGCGCGAAGCCGGAGACATTATGAGCCGAGAAGGCCACCCCCGTGATCATCGCCACCAGCACGATACCGGGGATGACGCCATTCCACACGGAATCGAGCCGCTTCCGGCCCACGGCCAGGTCGGCGGAAATCATGCTGATCGGAATATCGTTCGCTAGCTGGGCGGCGGCAGACAATGCAATTCTCCAGGCAAGTACCTCAGGAGAATGTCATTCCAGAATCGATCTTTCCAACGAATTGTTCTTGTTGGAATGATCGATTTTTGTGAACGTTTAGGGCGGCCGAGGTCAGAATGAGAGAGCGGCCGGGCGAAACCTGGAGCCGCCCTAGATCATGATGAATTCCCATCACGATCTAACCCCACTTTTTGGGATCATGCCCTAGTATTTCATCCCAATTCGCGCGGCGATCGTATGGTCCTGGCTGTCGCCGTTGCTGCCGACCGCGGTGCTGTAGTTCAGCCCGAAGGCAATACCGCCGATTTGCGCATCGACGCCGAGCCCGATTGACAAATAGTCGTTGGAAAAGGCATCTGCGTCCAGCGCGTAGGGCGTGGTGCCGATATCGGCATAGCCGAGGCTGACGCGGCTGGAGCCGGCAAAGTCGTGCGTATACTCAAAGCGCGCGCGCGGTGTGAGCAGACCCCAGCTGGTAGGAATGTTGTTCTCGATGCGCAGGCCAAGGGTGCCCGACAGCGTGTCGACGGTCTGCTTGCCGAAGGTCAGATTATAGATGTCGCCACCCGTCTCGGTGAAGCCGCCAAGCGTGGAGTGGGACCCCGACAGACGTCCATAGGGTGATATCAGAGAGTCCGGCCGGCGAAATTCGTAGCCCGCCGTCAGCGACCCGAAGACCTGGCTTCCGTCGCGCGTTCCAGACGCGAAATCGCCGGTATCGGTCACATAGCGCTCACTGTCGAAATTGAGGGCGCCATAGCCGGCAAGGCCATCGACAAAAAAACCTGGCGCCGGGCGGTAGCTGCTATAGGCGGCGACCGAGATGGCATGGGCGCGGCTTTCGGTGCCGTTGCTCCCGACGTCGGTGACGTCATGGCCATAGCCAAACCCGAGACCGGCGGTGAAGGTCGGGGAAAAGCGGTAGTCGGCACCGACGCTCACGCCGACCAGCGTATGGTCGAGCTTGATGGCTCCATCGTCATCGGTGCCGAAATTGACGTAGCCGCCGCTCCAGAAGGCCAGTTCGCCAAATGGGTTCTCGGCCGGCAGTGACGACGTCTGGGTGTCCACGTCCGTGCCAGTTGAAGACTGTCCGGTCTTGATCGGCGACGCGCCGGTCGAGGTCCTGTCCTGCTTTGCGTTGGCGTTGGGCTGAATGCGCTCCGGATTGGGCGCTCCGTAAGTGGACTGCGACGATGCCGTGGCGATTGCGGCGAGCGCCGGATCGTTCGCCGCATTCTGCTGCTGAGCGTATGCGTCGGGATTGTCCGACGATTGCTGGACGGCAACGCTGAGGCCTATCGAATTGTGGCGCTGGTCGCCCTCATTGTGGAGCTGTTCCAGCCTCTGTCCAAATCCCTGGATCTGAATGTCGGCGAAGTGCTTTGCCGCCTCCACCTGTGCCCGAATCAGGCCGATCACTTCCGGATCGCGGGAGGGGTCGGGCCGTGCCGTGACGTTGATGGTCACGGTTGCCGGAGGTGACGTTCCGTCGGCATTCGAGAGCGTGTAGGTCAGGCTGGTTGTGCCGGCAAAGGTGGCTGCCGCGGCAAACTGCAGGATATAAGCGCCGCCATCGGGCACAATGGAAGCCGTGCCCGCTTCGCTCGGCGGCGGCGAGGCAATCGTGGCGCTGGTAAACGGCCCATTCGTAGCCCCTTGCGTCAGGTCGAGGGACCCGGTCGTTCCGGCCATCACGTCCAGCGTGTGGTCCTGTGCCGACGGCAAGTGGATCTCGACGACCACAGTGTAGTCACGTTGGCCGGTAAAGCCGTTGCTGTCCGTGGCCCGCACCGTAAAATCGTAATTGGCCGCGACAGTGGGTGTGCCAGCCAGTGTACCCCCAGGCGAGAGTGCGAGGCCGGGAGGCACCGAGCCGGAAACCACGGTGAAGGTGTAGGGTGCGGCGCCGCCATTGGGGCTGCTTGCGGTGATGGTCTGGCTGTACGGCGTGCCAATATGTGCATTCGGCAATGTTGCCGGCGAAAACTCCACCGTCACCGTGGTGCAGGACAGGACAAGATTGGTCACGTCGGCTCCCGCCACCGTGCCCGAGGCCGTCGTGACCGTGCATGTCTGGTCGGCCGGCTTGGCAGTAACCTCAACGCTCCAGTTGGAGCCGGTCAGCAGGCCATCCGCAAAGGCAAAGGTGGTATCGCCGACATTCACGTCCCTGGTTTGCGTCCCTGCCGGCGAGCTTGATGTCAATTTCAAACTCACCGTCCCGGTCTGACCGCTCGCCGTGCCGCTGATCACATAGAGCGGCTCATCAAAACAGATCAATGCGGACCCATCGCCTGAATTGACGCCTTCCGCCACCGCAGCCGATTGCAGCGAGCCGGCATCCGATGATCCGCCGCCGCCGCCGCCGCCGGCGCCGTTCCAGTTCTGCTGGCACGAGGTCGTGCCGACGCCTGCGCCGCCACCACCGCCGCCGACAGTAGCCCCGCCACCGCCGCCACCAGCATATCCGGCGCCCAGGAAAGACCCTGAGAAATTTCGTGCAGTTCCGCCTTGGCCATTTGTCTGACCGGCCGTGCCAGGAAAACTATCGCACCCAGCGCCGATCGCGCCACCGGCACCTACAGTGCCACCTTCACCGCCAAAGGGGCCAAGGCCGCCCGAAACATCGGTTCCTGCCGAGCCGGATCCCCCGCTCTTGCCACCGGCGCCACCAGCTATCGAATTTGTAGTGTGCCAGCCCCCGTTGCCACCGCCGCCACCGCCGCCAGCAATTGCCAGGCGGGTTCCGCCCAGCCGCAGGTCGGTCGCCCCGCCACCATTGCCGCCGTCGGGAGTACCGCTCGCGCCACCGGGATTGACCGCGAGCGAGCCACGGCCGCCAACGCCGACAGAAAGGATGTCACCCGTCGCGACAGTCAAGGAACCGCTCACCTGGCCGCCGAGCCCGCCGGCGCCGCCTGGGCTCAATGGGCTGCCCCCGATGGTGCCGGCGCCGCTCTTGCCAACCCCGCCTTGCGCTCCCTTGAGGTATACTGTGGCGGAATGGGTGTTGCCAGGAACCGAGATGGACTGGTCGCCGCCAGTAAAGCTAAAAGCATGAGCTGTCTGTGTGGGACTACAAGACTGCCCGAGCGCTGACGTCGTGCCCGCGAGCGCGTAGACGACCGTCATCGCGCCTAACAAACGTGAGATTGTACGCTTTGCCAGCCCTCGATGCATGGCGCCCCCCCGTCAGCCCGTCCAGTGCTTCTCCGCTTATATTATGATGCCAAGATTAGATCAAATAGAAATTTGAACCAATGGTAGGTTGAATGTCCAACAATATTAGCTGTTGCTGTTTTTTTGTACGCGTACGAGAGCCCTACTCGACGGCGCAGCAGTTTAGGCGAGCAACCACCGCGCAAGGTGAAGACTGGCGTTGCCTGGCAGTACACTTATGGCCTTGCCGGCGCCGCCCGCTCTAGCCGCGCGGGTCAACTCGGAGGCTGGGCCAACGCCAAAATCTTGACAGCGCCGCGCTTCCTGCTCCAGCGTGGCGTCATGTTCGTTTTCTCGTTCGCCATCGCCAAGCGACGCCGTTCCTGCACCACGCAGCGCGGCAAGCTGTTTGCGCGACGAAAAGGACCGGCCCAATAAAATTCCGGTTCGTTCGTTCCAGCCCCGCCCGCGACGTCTGCCGGCGGGGTTTTCATGTCTGGAGCCTTTGCCATGTCCAATTCTTCCATCCTGTTTCGGCCGGCCCAACCGGCGGACGCTGCCGCCATCAGGGACATTGTGCGTGCCGCCTATGCCAAATGGGTGCCTCTGATCGGCCGCGAGCCGCTGCCGATGCGCGCCGACTATGACAAGGCGGTCGCCGAACATCCGTTCGATCTCGCCATCGAAAATGGCCGCATCGTCGGCATGATCGAGACCATGCCGGCCGACGATCATCTCTGGATCGAGAATGTCTGCGTCGCGCCACAGGCGCAGGGCAGGGGCATCGGCCGGCTGTTGCTGGAACGGGCGGAGCAGAAGGCGCTGGAGGCCAGCTGCTTCGAGCTGCGCCTGCTGACCAACGGCGCCTTCATGGCCAATGTGTTGTTGTACAAACGGCATGGCTATACGATCGACCGGGAGGAGCCGTTCATGAACGGCATGACGGTCTATATGAGCAAGAAACTGGGTGGCCGATAACAGGGAGGATCGGATGGCAGTCAGGGTCCGGTTGAAGCCGCTCACGGGGCGGTATGCGGTTTCGCGCCTCGAAGCAAAAGACAGCATTCCCGGCTGGGCGGACGGGCCGGGCTTCGTCAGCATCACCAGGACAGAGGACGAGCTTTCGGTCGTCTGCCTGCAGGATCGGGTGCCGGACGGGGTGAAGCATGACAGGGACTGGGTCGCCCTGAAACTCCAAGGTCCCTTTGCCTTCGACGAAACCGGCATCGTCGTGTCGGTGATAAAGCCATTGTCGGAAAGCGAACTCGGCATTTTTCTGGTATCCACCTTCGATGGTGACCATCTGCTCGTCAAAGCCAAGGATGAAGCCGCGGCAAGGGGGCTTTTGGTCGCGGCGGGGCACACGCTTCTGTAGCCGTAGGCTCAATCGCCCGCCCTTGCGTTTGACATCGCTCTTGCCCCATCGTTATCCCCGATACGACGATCTGGCGATCGCCCCCATCAATTCAGAATCCCCCGAGGAGAAGCCCGTGTCACACAATCTGCAGTTCTATATCGACGGCGTGTGGGTCGATCCTGTCGTGCCCAGCACACTCGACGTCATCGACCCGTCAAACGAAGATGCTTTCGCGCAGATTTCGCTCGGCTCAAAGGCCGATGTCGACAAGGCGGTTGCGGCCGCCAAGCGCGCCTTCGAGACATTCGGCTTCACTTCGGTCGAGGAGCGCCTCGATATCCTCAACCGCATAATCGAGGTCTACAAGAAGCGCAGCGCCGATCTGGCGCTGGCCGTATCGCGCGAGATGGGCGCGCCGCGCCAGATGGCACTCGACAGCCAGGTCGGCATTGGCCTGGCACATCTGCGGAAGATGGCCGAGGTGCTGAAGTCGTTCGAATTCCGCCACGTCAAGGGCTCGTCGCTGATCGTCAAGGAGCCGATCGGGGTCGTCGGCCTGATCACGCCGTGGAACTGGCCGCTGAACCAGATCACCTGCAAGGTCGGCCCCGCCCTTGCCGCCGGCTGCACCATGGTTCTGAAGCCCTCGGAAATCGCCCCGCTCGACGCCATCATCTTTGCCGAAATCATCGACGAGGCAGGCGTTCCCAAGGGCGTCTTCAACCTCGTCAACGGCGACGGCCCGGGCGTCGGCCAGGCGCTGTCCAGCCATCCCGATGTCGACATGATGTCGTTCACCGGGTCGACCCGCGCCGGCATCCTGGTCGCCAAGGCGGCCGCCGACACGGTCAAGCGCGTGCATCAGGAACTCGGCGGCAAGTCGGCCAACATCTTGTTTCCCGATGTCGATCTCGAAAAGGCCGTCAGCAAGGGCGTCGCCGGCTGCTTCAGCAACTCGGGCCAGTCCTGCAACGCGCCGACCCGCATGTTCGTGCCGCGCGACCGCCATGACGAGGCGACCGGCTACGCCAAGACGGCGGCCGAAAAATTGACCGTCGGCCCGGCCGATGCGGCCGGCACCAAGCTCGGCCCGGTGGTCAGCCAGATCCAGTTCGACAAGATCCAGGACCTGATCCAGGCCGGCATAGATGAAGGCGCCACGCTGGTCGCGGGTGGACCGGGGCGTCCGGCCGAGCTCAACCGCGGCTACTATGTCCGCCCCACCGTGTTCGCCGACGTCACATCAGACATGCGCATCGCGCGCGAGGAAATCTTCGGGCCGGTGCTGGCGATCATGCCTTACGACACAGTGGAAGAGGCGATCGGCACCGCCAACGACACTGTCTATGGGCTGGCGTCCTACATCCAGGCCAAGGATATCGAGAAGGCCCGCGAAGTCGCCGCCCGCATGCGCACCGGCACTGTCTACATCAACTATCCGCAATGGGACGCCGGCCTGCCATTCGGCGGCTACAAGCAATCCGGCAACGGCCGCGAATACGCCGAATACGGGCTGGAGGATTTCCTCGAGATCAAGGGCATCGCGGGGTATAAGGCAGCGGAGTAGGGGCTACCCCTTGGGGACCGGCAACCAGCCGGTCCCGAGGCTTCAGCTCTCAAAGGTGCGGCTTCACTCTTCCCGGAAAGCTTTCTGGATCTGATCCGACAGCGGCTTCACCAGATAGGAAAGCATCGTCCGGTCGCCCGTCGGGAAGAACACTTCGGCCGGCATGCCTGGCGCCAGCGCCAGCCCGCGCAGCTTGGCGACCTCGGTTTTGGGCAGCGTCACCCGCGCCACATAGAAGGCTGCTCCGGTGCGCTCTTCGATGGTGAGATCCGCCGAGATCCGCGACAGCGTCCCGGTCAGCTCCGGCGTGGTTTGCCGATTGAAGGCCGACAGGCGCAAAATCGCATTCTGGCCCATCGTCACCTGGTCGATATCCTGCGGTGCGATATGCGCTTCAACGGTCAGGTCGTCCGTCACCGGTACGATCTGCATCACCTGTTCGCCGGGGGTGATGACCCCGCCGATCGTATGCACCGCCAACTGCAGCACCACGCCATCCTGCGGGCTGCGCAGATCGATGCGCTTCAACTGGTCCTCGGCCGCTACCTTGCGTTCGACGAACTCGGAGATCTTTCCCTGGGTATCGCGTAAATCGGTCGCGACCTCGCTGCGAAGATCCTGGTCGATCTGGATGATCTGCAGTTCGATCTCGGACGCCTTGCCTTTCACCTGGGCAATTCCCGCGGTCAACTGGCCATGCTCGCCTTCGAGCCGCACCGCGTCCCGTTCCAGCGACGTCATGCGGTCGATTCCTATCAGCTTGCGATGCCAGAGCGACCGCACACCTTCCAGCTCGATCTGGATCAGCTCGATCTCGCGGCGTTTCGCCTGCAGCTGCTCGGTCAGGCCGGCACTCTCCTGCTTCAACTGCGCGATCCGTTCGCGCAATTGCGATCGCTGGCCAGACCGCGCCTGGTGCCGGAAATCGAACAGCGATTGTTCTCCGGCCATCGATGCGGCGACACCGGCTTCGTCGCGCCGCGATGTCAAAACGTCCGGAAAGCTGATCGTGTCCTTGCCGTCACGCTCCGCCTCCAGGCGCGCCAACCGTGCATAAAACTCATCCAGACCTTTTGAGACGATCGCCAGATTGGCGCGTGTTGTCGTTTCATCCAGCCGCACCAGAATATCGCCCGCCTTGACCCGGTCGCCTTCACGCACCCTGATCTCGCCGACCACGCCGCCCGTCGGATGCTGAACTTTCTTTACATTGGAATCGACCACCAGCCGGCCAGCTGCGATCACCGCACCCGACATCTTGGTCACTGCCGCCAGGCCGCCAACACCTCCGACAAGCAGCAGACAGGTAGCAACGCCAGCCACGAGATAGCGGCGGACCTGCCGATGATGCAAAGCGGATCTGTCCTCGCTCATGCAGGAACGCCTCTCTCCGTGGCGGCAACGACCTTGAGCGGTGCCGCCGATCGGAAGACCTTGTTCAGCACCTCATCCTTCGGACCGAAGGCCTGCACATGGCCATTGGCCATCACCAGCACGGTGTCGACATTGGCCAGCACACTGGACCGGTGCGCGACGACGATAACGATGCCGCCGCGGTCCCTGATGCCCTGGATGGCGGCGGACAAGGCCACTTCACCCTCTGAGTCGAGATTGGAATTCGGCTCGTCCAGGATGACTAGGAAGGGATCGCCATAAAGAGAGCGGGCAAGGGCGACACGCTGGCGTTGCCCCGCCGACAGCGAGGCGCCGGCTTCGCCAACCTTTGTGTCGTAACCGTCGGCCAGATGCACGACGAGATCATGCACGCCGGCGGCCTTGGCTGCCGCAAGCACCATGTCGGACGACGCATCCGGGTCGAAGCGGGCGATGTTCTGCGCAATCGTGCCGTCGAACAACTGCACATCCTGCGGCAGATAGCCGATATGTTTACCCAGCTCGTCGGCCGGCCACTGGTCAAGCGTCGCGCCGTCCAGCCGCACCGCGCCGCGCGCCGGAAGCCAGACACCTGCAAGCGTACGCACCAGCGATGATTTGCCGGAAGCACTCGGGCCGATGACCCCCAGGCCTGCTCCCCTGGCCAGTGAAAAACTTGCATCCCACACCACCGGCGTGCGTTCGCCCGGCGGGGCGACACTGACATTCTCGACCGCCAGCGCGCTGACAGGCGCGGGCAGGGTCACGCCGGTTGCGCCTTCCGGCAGCGCGGACAGAAGCTGCTTCAGGCGTGCCCAGCTTTGCCGCGCTGAAATGAAGCCCTTCCAATGCGCTATCGCCAGTTCGATCGGAGCCAGCGCCCTGCCCATCATGATCGAGCTTGCGATCATGATGCCGCCGGTCGCCTCTTGCTGGATGACCAGATAAGCGCCGATCGCCAGCATTGCCGATTGCAGCATCAACCGCAGGATCTTGGAAATCGTGCCAAGCGTTCCCGCGACATCGCTGGCCGCCGCATGGGCGTTCAGGTACTCGGCATTGACGGCAGACCACCGCTCGGCGATACGCCCGCCAAAACCCATGGCCTGCATGGCTTCGGCATTGCGCCTTGTCGCCTCGGCCAACGTGCTGCGAACGGCCGCGTGCTGTCCGGCGATCCTTGTCGGGCCGCGGGTCCGGAATTCGGCCAGAAGCGTCAGTGCAAACAGGACAACGGCGCCGGCAAGCGCGGTAACGCCGATCCAGAAATGAAAAATGAAACAGATGCCGATATAGAGCGGCATCCATGGCAGGTCGAACAAAGCGGTCGGTCCGGCACTGCCGATAAAGGAGCGGACCTGATCGAGATCCCGTAGGGGTTGCAGCCCGTCGCCGGAAGGCTTGGCGCGCAGCGGCAGGCGCATCAGCGCCGAATAGACCGACGGGCTCAGCTTTGCGTCCAACCCCTGTCCCAGCCGCACCATGAGGCGAGAGCGGATCAGCTCCAGCACTCCCTGAAACACGAACAATGTTCCCGCAAGCACCGCCAGGCCGACCAGCGTCGGCACGCTGCGACCCGGAACGACGCGGTCATAGACTTGCAACATGAAGAACGAGCCGGTCAGGGTCAGCACGTTGACGACCCCGCTCATCAGGACGATGCCCGAAAACGCACGTCGAAAGGACGCCAGGATTCCGACCAGCGTAAGCGGCGTCGATGGCGTCAGCTGCATGCAGGCTCGCAATCAGGATATGGCATCTCGTCCCTTCAATAGATAACTGCCTTGAGTGTGACATGGACGGGCAAGCCGGCCTGGAACTGCGCGCTGCCCCGCGCCACCAGCCAGCCGTCCGCACGCTCCAGGCGCGCAACGACCTGCAGCGTTGGTGAAGCGGTCGAGCTTGCGGGCAGGGGCAAGGAAAATTCTATGGTCTTTGAGCCGCCCTCGCTCTTGAGGCTGGTTTTGGCGGCGCGGCGTCGCCCACTGTCCTGAATGGCGGGATCCTCAAGATAGATCTCAAGATGACCTTCCGGGATAGCCTTGCCGCCCACAAAGGTGACGGCGCCGCGAATATCTGTTGCGCGAATATCTGGCGCGCGAATATCTGGCGATTGCGCTGCCGCTGCCCCGGTGGCCGCGGCGACTGCCGCAACTCCGGCGGCCATTAACACTGTGCGGCGGTCGGTCATCGCGTCCTCTCCCTTTTCACTGCGCTGGGGTATGCGGGAGGGGAGCCTGACGGCACCCCTCCCCCGGCAACGCGTTAGATGACAATGAAGTCTGCAGCCGAAAGATCCAGATTTGTGTTCAGGTGTGCAAACTGAACGGCTGCTCCCTGTCCGGAACCATCGGCGTCGTAAGACAATATTCCACTGTCGGTGTCGTAGATGATGCGGTCGTCGGCATCATGAGCAGCACCGGCTGCGCTCTTGTAGAATGAGCCCAAAGCGAGGGCGCCGTCGCCGCCAACGCTGGCAAAGATGAGGTTGTCCAGCAGGATCGTATCGTCGGCGACCTTGAAGTCCTTGATCCAGTCGATATTGCCGTTCCCGAGTTCTGTCGAGAAGCGGAAATAGTCGTCGCTGGCGCCGCCGGTCAGCGTATCGGCAGCCAGCCCGCCATCCAAAAGGTCGCTGCCGCCGCCGCCGTTGAGCGTATCGGCGCCCGCAACGCCCGGCTGAGCTGGTGCCGGCGGGAATTCGACCGATACGTTCAGCTTGTAAGTCGAGCCCTCCGGCACGGATTCCACCCAGCCATCGCCAGGAGCGGAGTCCGACCATTCGCCCTCCACAATATAGTAGGTTCCGGTTTCCTGAACGATGAAGCTGGTGCTCGAATCGCGGCCGTTGTTGGAGCCGGGGTCGTTGCCGCCATCGTCGTTCTGGGCGACGATATTGCCATCGCTGTCCAGCACCCTGACGATGCTGTCATGGACATTGGGGTCGGCAATGCCATCGATGTCGATGGTGATGATCGTGCCGGCCGCCAGGTTGATGCTGTAATATCCGCCCAAGCCGTTTCCGGTGGCATTGACGGTGGTGTGAAGGGTGGTCGTCGAATCGAAGATGTCGGGGTCGGCGGTCAGCGAGAAGTTGTTCGAGATGTCGAAGGCGGTCGAGACCGAATTGTTGGTCGCGTCCGGTCCGAGCGTGGCGTAGCCGGTGCCCATGCCCGGGCGTGGCGGAGCATCGCCCTGATAGGCGAAATCGCCGAGCAGGGTGTCATCGCCGCCGCCGCCGTCGATCTTGTCGGCGCCGCCCTGGCCGGTCAGCACATTGGCCGCGCCATCGCCGGTCAGGTGATCGTTGAAGCCCGAGCCAGCCAGATTTTCGATCGAGATATAGGTGTCGCCGCCGGATTTGCCGCCACCCAGTTTGAGGTTTTGCCCGCTGGCCGCGTCGGCGTAGTCCGCCGTGTCGCTGCCGGCGCCGCCATTCAATATATCGGCGCCGCCACCGCCGGTCAGCGTGTCGTTGCCGGCGCCGCCGGAAAGTTTGTTGGCCTGGGCGTTGCCGATGAGATGGTCGTCGAAGAACGACCCGACGGCGTTTTCGAAGCCGACCAGGATGTCGTGCCGGATAACGGTGCCCCGCCCGACGATCTGCACCGGGCCATCGCCGTCGCCGCCATTGGCCGTGCCATTGGCGAGGTCGATCGTCACGCCGGCGGAGCTGCCTTCGTAGACGATCGTATCGATGCCGGCGCCGCCATCCAGATAGTCCTGGCCGGCGCCGCCGATGATCGTGTCGTTGCCGGCTTCACCGTACAGGATGTCGCCGTCATTGCCGCCATCCAGTATGTCGTTGCCGCCGCCGCCGTTGAAATAGTCGCCGCCGCCCCGGCCCCAGAAATGATTGGCCGCCGACGTACCGATGAAACGGTCGATGCGGTCATCGGAGCCGATCAGGTTTTCGATGCTGTAGAAGGTGTCGCCCGTAGCGGTTCCGCCGCTGGCCACGTTCGTCTCGAGGTTGACGAGCAGCTGGAAGGGGCTCTCCTTGCTGAAGTCGACCGTGTCGACGCCGGCGCCACCCCTGAATATATCGACGCCATCCTGGCCGCTCAGCGTATCGTCGCCGTCGCCGCCGTCGAGGATGTCGTTGCCCTGGCCGCCGAGGATCGTATCGTTGCCGCGGCCGCCATAGAGCGTGTCATTGCCGTCGTCGCTCTCGGTCTGGTCTGGAAGGTCGGCGACATCGATGGTGTTGTTGATGTCGCGGCTGGCGAGCGAGTCGCGGCCGCCGATGATGAGATCATCGCCGCCCTGACCGAAGATCGTGTCGTCGCCGGCGCCGCCGTCGAGCGTATTGTTGCCATTGTCGCCGAAGATGACGCTGGTCATCGTGTTGTCGCCGATGGTCGGTGCGGTTTCGGTGCCGCCGTCTCCAGGCTGGAGTGTCGACTCGTCGGCGTAGATGATGTGTTCGACGTTGGCGATTTTCCGGATATTCAAGTTCCGGTTCAGCAGAACGACCGTGTCATTCCCGCCATTCGCTTCCTCGCGCACGATGTCGTCGAGAGAATCGACGAAGTAGGTGTCGTCGCCGCCATTGCCGGCCATGCGGTCGCCGCCGCCGCGGCCATCCAGCACGTTGGCTCCGTCATTGCCGATCAGGACGTCGTCATAGCTGCTGCCGATGCCGTTCTCGATGTAATAGTCGGTGCCGTCGGCGTTGTGCCCGGCAAAGATCGACACATTGTTGCTATGGCCGTTGACGCTGGAGAACTGCCCGGCGCGCAGATCGAGGATCGTGCCGGCCGTCGAGCCGGAGAAGTCGATCGTGTCGGTTCCTCCGGTGTCATGGATGACAAAACCGATATCGTGCTGCATGCCCGAGGAGGTCAGCCGGTAGCCGTCCACGGCACTGCCGAAGCCGTAGACGTTGTCGCCCGTGTTGAGGTCGATATGCTGATAGGTGCGCACGCCGTTCTCGTCGACGGTGGAGAAAAAGCGGCGGATGACTGCCTCGATGTCGGCCATCATCGGCGTTGACGCCGACCAGCGGCTGGTTTCACCGACATCGATCCCGTCGAAATAGGACATGACGCTGTATTGCTGACGGTCGTAGGTCCAGGTCGCATTGTTCAGATAATTGATCTGTACGCCGCCGGGGCCGCTGTAATTGTAGAGCCCGGGGTGGTTCAGGCCGAACTCATGACCGAATTCATGGATGAAGGAATCGAAGACATAGCCGCCAATATCCGTCTTGTTGACCTCGGTGTCGTGGAAACGCTGGCCGATGCTGACATAGCGGTCGTTGGAATAGGCGCTGCCGTCGTCCTCTTCGCCCAGTTCGGGGCTGACAACCTGCATCCAGTCCGTTGCGCTGTTGTATGGTGCATTGTCGACGATTTCGAACTTCAAAGGGGTGACACTGGCCCACATCTGCAAGGCGCCGATCGCGGCGGCCTTGTATTCGGGATGGTCATTGAGCTCGGAGACATTGATCCTCAGCGTTCCCGCCGCGATCGCCGGCGTTATCGACCGGTCCAGCGCTCCAAGGTAGGTGAGGAAGGCCCCGTAATCTTCGCTTTTGCCGTACGGGTTGTCCGGCGTCTGGTCGTTGACCCACCATTGATCGCTGGTTTGGCTTGGGTTCGGCATCCTTGGGACTCCTTGGTCTCGCAGCCGTGGCAATTGCGGCTGTACGGTTTAGCAGTTGCCAACCACCGACAAGCATCGTTTGCGCTTGCCGGTCGAGCCCCGTCCCAGTGCCAACAATGCTATTGGAATCTTCACTTGTCTAGCCTCAGTTCGCGCTCGGTACATATGAAGGTTCTTGGGCGCGCTTGTACCGGCGATTTGAGATACTGGTTTGGTGTTAATTGAGCTATCGCTAATCTATGGTCGTACCTCGCCCGTAGGCACGAGGGGCTGAATGCACAGGCGTGCTTCAGGATCCCGTTCGGCGCGCGAAATGCTCATATGTCACGCGCCAGGGGTCGCTCTCCGCTCGTCTCTCCTCGCCGATCCAGTGAAAGCTGGCGGCGGTGATCTCGGTGAACCGCCACCGCGCCTGCAGGCCGCGCGAGTCGGCGCCCATCTGGACGATGTCCTTGCCTTCGGCCCGCCCGATCTGGCGCGAGTAATCCTGGTTGGGCGGATCGCTCCAGATGATATGCCAGCCACCGATCCCGGGATCGAAGACGCGCAAGGTCGTGCCATACATGGTGGACGGGGCAGGGCGCCTGGGCCTGATCCAGATGTCCTGAATGGCGCGGCCTTCGAGCACCCAACCAAAGTGACACTCGCCATCCCATTTCTGAATTGTGCCGTCGTTGCGGTGGTGGAGCGTCTCCATGTCCCAACTGCCAATCAACCATCCATACAGGTCCATGTCTTTCGCCCGGTCGGCTGGGGGACCTTCGGATGCGAGAGCGGCGAGAAACGTCGTCATGATTGTCTCCAGGGCAAGCCACGCCGAAACGCTGGGCGTTCCAACCATCGCAGCGTTGCGGGTTGGGGGTCTTGGGAAAAATTGCGGAATGCTGCTGTGAAGGCAGCCGCCCTTCCGCGTTCGCGCCATACCAAATCTATGCGTTAATGCTAATGTAGCGTCGGCGGGTACCCCAATGCCCGCCTGGCCGGCGCCTCCTCAGGCAATCTCTTGATGAGCGGCGCCGGCCGCTGACTTCGGCGGCGACCAAGTTCCTGCCGGGGAAATATCAGGCCTGGCGGGAGGGTTACCGCTGGGCGGTTTTGGCCGGCATTTGGATATCGGTATGTATCCCCAGAACGTCCGCTGCCCAATCGCGCAGTTCCGGAGAAGCATCGCCCGATTTCATGATCATTGGAACCCAATCAATTCTCGGGCGGCGCTTCATCTTCCCAGCCGGCCAGCTCCGGCAGGTCGTCAAGCCAACTCTTCTCCGTCGCCGAAGCTTCGCCGGCCTGCGGTACCGCCTCTGTGGCGTTTTGCATGAGCGAGTCCATCCACTTGCGATAGGCAGGCGGGGCCAATTCCGGCGGCAGCACCTTAGCCTTGGCCAGCATGCGTTTGCGGAAACTGAGTTGCCGGCGCAGTTTCGTCGTCGTGAATTTTATCGCCTTGCCCTGATATTGCACCGTCCAGCGCCCATCGCCGTGGCTGGTCAGCCTGTCGATGGCAAAACCGGCATCGACCGGCCTGTCGCGCCAGGGAAGCTCGATGGCATTCCGCCTGAGATCGAGTGCCCATCGCCGGTAATCGGCCCCGGCACGCTGCGGCGGCAGAACGCCGGCCTGTTCGAGGATTTTCCTGCGAAAGGTAGGCTGCTTCTTGATCTGGCCGGTTGTCAGCTCGATGCGATGCCCACGGAACTCGACATGCCAGCGGATTCTCCCGTTGCCGACATATTTTGCCAGCCTGTCGATGGCGAACTCGTCATCGGACAACTCCACGCATCCCTGGCGGATGCGTTCGAGGATGTACTGGCTGTCAGTGGGCATGACGTGCCTTGGCTGGGGAACCTGGATTCGAACCAGGACTAACGGAGTCAGAGTCCGTGGGTCTACCGTTAACCTATTCCCCAGCAGGCGCTGTCGCGCTGGTGGGCCGCCGAAGCAGCCGCGCGTGCCTTGTAGCCGGCGCCGGAAAATAGTCAAGCCTAAGCTGCGTTTCAATCACAGCGTTTCATAGGGGCAATTACGCCCGGGTGGCGCGCCGCACCCAATGATCCTCAGCTCTCCGTCCGGCTGTATTGCGAATGTTCGAAGAACAGCACCACGCCGAGCGCGATCAGCAACGGGATGATCAGGTAGAACAGCCGGAACACCAGAAGTGCCGCCAGCACGCCGACCGGGTCCATATCAGACAGGCCGGCGAGGAACACGACCTCGAACACGCCGAGCCCGCCCGGCGCGTGCGAGATCTGCGCTACCGAGAACGACACCAGGAACACGCCGAGGATAGCGAAATAGCCGGGATTGCCGGCAACGGGCAGGGCAAAGAAGATGATCGCCGCTGCTGCCAGAAGCTCGATCGGGCCGATCAGCAATTGCCGCGCCACGATCGGCAGCGCCGGATAGTGCAGCTGGAAGCCGGCGATTTTCAGCGGCTTCAGATGCAGCCAACTGCCGAAGATGTAGGCGCCGACCAGGATCAGCAAAGCGATGCCGGCGGCGATCGCCAGGCCGTGGTGCGGGGCGCCGGAAAAGCGGTCGATGATTGCAGGCTCGAAAACCAGCACCAGGCCGCCGACCAGAATGCTGGAGAGCACGAAGGTGATCCAGCAGATCGCCACCAGAATGCCGACATCCTGGCCGGTCAGCCCCCTGGTGCCGTAGGCGCGGTAGCGGATCACGGCGCCCGAAAACACCGAGCCGCCGATATTGTGCGACAGCGCGTAGGTGGTGAAGGAGCAGAAGGTGACGAACAGCCACGACACTCGTCTGCCGATATGCAAGAGCGCGATGTGGTCATAGCCGGCGAGCGAGGCATAGGCGACCACCGAGCTCAGTGCCGCAAGCATCCAGCCGCGCGTCGGGATGGCGGATATGCCGTCCCAGACATCGTCGATCGAGATGCCGCGCAGTTCATGCCACAGCAACAACAGCGACCCGATGACCGCCGCGACACCGATGACCGGCCACAGATAGCGCTTCCAATTCGTGGCCCCCCAATTCATGGAGTTGTCGTCATGTGTTGCTGCCCATCGCCCAGGCGGGCGTTAAAACGTCCGCGATTCACCAATTCCCCCTCATTTCAGAAATGCCTCATTGAAGCCGGCTATTCAACCGGCAAGGGTGAGCAGCCGGTTCGCCAACGGCGAATTCGTCGTGCCAGTGGCAAGATGAAAGGCTAGCGAACGCCGGGACGCTGCAAAGCAGCGGGGATCTGGCAGGACGCAGCCGGCAAAATTTGAGTCCTTGCTCTTGGTGATCCGGTCCGGCGCTGCTACTCTGGCGGCAACTTAAAAGATTGAAGCGCCTGCTGCGTCCGGTTTTCCGGTTCGCGCGGCGCCGGAAGGAACTGAAGTGGAAGACCACGACACCGGCGCTGGCGCGCCGGAAGTGGGCGTGTCCAGGGCTTCGCCGCCATCAGGCGGGCCAAGCCCATCCGCCGGGCGGCCCCGCCAGGCGGGGCCCCAGTCCGGCAACGGACAGGCCGGCGACGCCCAGCATCAGCGCGGCAAGGCGAGAAAGCGGCGCAAGCGCCGGCGTGGGCGCAAGGTTTTTGCGCGCGACGACAGCCCTCTCGCAACGGCCGCGGCGGTCGGTGCGCCGGCCTCCGTCGGCCCGGCCGCTCCAGCGCCCGTGCCTTTGCCCTCGGCCCCACAACCCCGACCGGAACAGCCCATGCATCGGCCGCCGATGCAGGAACTGCCGGTGTTTGCCGCGCTCGATCTCGGCACCAACAATTGCCGGCTGCTGGTCGCGGTGCCGCAACGCCATGGCCAGTTCCGCGTCATCGACGCCTTCTCGCGCATCGTCAGGCTGGGCGAGGGGCTGACCGCCAATGGGCACCTTAGCCAGGCGGCGATGGACCGCGCCGTCGAGGCGCTGAAAATCTGCGGCGACAAATTGCGCAACCGCAAGATCAGGAAAGCCCGGCTGATCGCCACCGAGGCTTGCCGCACCGCCGATAATGGCGTCGAATTCCTGCAGCGCGTCGAACGAGAGGCGGGGTTGAAGTTGGAAATCATCGATCGCCAGACCGAGGCGCGGCTTGCTGTATCCGGCTGCGGCTCGCTGGTCGAGCGCGACACGCAAGGCGTGGTGCTGTTCGACATTGGCGGTGGCTCGTCCGAAATCGCGCTGATCGACCTCATCGGCCAGCGCTCGCCGCGGCTGGCCAACCATATCGTGTCGTGGACGTCGCTGCCGGTCGGCGTTGTCTCGCTGGCCGAGCGCTTTGGCGGCCGCACGGTGACGCGCGAGATCTTTGCCGCCATGGTCGATGATGTCGCGGTGCGGCTAAAGTCCTTCGACGGCCGCGACCGGCTGAGCCATGTGCTGGCCAGTCCGAAATTCCATCTGCTGGGCACATCCGGCACGGTGACGACGCTGGCCGGCGTCCATCTCGATCTCGAACGCTACGACCGCCGCCGCGTCGATGGGCTGTGGATGGACCGCGACAGCGTCGACCGCATGGTCGAAAAACTGGTTGGCTGGGATTTCCAGCAGCGCTGCGCCAACCCGTGCATCGGCGCCGACCGTGCCGACCTGGTGCTGGCCGGCTGTGCTATCCTGGAAGCCATCCGTGCGGTGTGGCCGTCGGAGCGGCTGCGCGTCGCCGACCGGGGCTTACGCGAAGGCATTTTGAGCGAGCTGATGGCCGATGACGGCGTCTGGCGCAACAGTGGGCGAGGCCGACAGTGACCAAGAAGCCGGAAAAGCCGGGCTCCGCCAGCATTCGTGTCCTCAAGACGCGGATCAAGAAGAAGAGCGGCCTGAAGGAATCGTCGCGCCGCTGGCTGCAGCGCCACATCAATGATCCCTATGTCCAGCGCTCCAAGGCCGACGGCTATCGCTCGCGCGCGGCCTACAAGCTGATCGAGATCGATGACAAGCATCATCTGCTGAAACCCGGCATGAAGGTCATCGATCTCGGTGCGGCCCCCGGCGGCTGGTGCCAGGTGGCGGCCGCGAGGACGAAATCGACGGCTGATAATCCACATGTCATCGGCATCGACTATCTCGAAATGGATGCGGTGCCGGGTGCGCCGGTGCTGCTGATGGATTTCCTCGACCCGGAAGCGCCGCAAAAGCTCGCCGAGGCGCTGGGCGGCGACCCCGATATCGTGTTGTCCGACATGGCCGCGCCGACCACCGGCCACAAGCGAACCGACCACATCCGCACCATGCATCTGTGCGAGGTGGCCGCCGATTTCGCGCTGTCGGTGCTGAAGCCGGGCGGGCACTTTTTGGCCAAGACGTTTCAAGGCGGCGCCGAAAACGAGCTGCTGTCGATGCTCAAGAAGAACTTCCGCTCGGTGCACCACGTGAAGCCGCCGGCGTCGCGGGATGAGTCGGTGGAACTGTATTTGCTGGCGAAGGATTTTAAGGGCAGAGAGCCACCAGTGGCATCGTCATCCTAGGGCGAAGCAAGGAGCGAAGCGACGCAGCGCAGACCCTAGGATCCATGCCGTGACGTTAACGCGTTGAAAACGCTGCAGAATTCTGTGCCGCTGCATCCTTCGATCAAGATCACGGAATGGCAACTGTGTTCATGCGAATGCTTTTTTATCGCGAATGATGGCGTTGAGGACGACGAGAAGCTTTCTTGCGACGGCGATGATGGCGAGTTTCTTGGAACCTGAGCGGGCTGCGATGGCGGTGTAGAAAGTTCTGAAGCGCTCACAAGCCCGGATGGCGCCGAGCGCTGCCATGTAGAGTGCGCGACGTACGCGTGATCGACCACCCTGGATCTGGCTCCTGCGATTGAGCTTGCCGCTCTTGTTGTCGAAGGGAGCAAGGCCGGCGAGTGCCGCGATCGACTTGGGTGAGCGTTGGCCGAGCTCGGGCAGGTGCGCCAGCGAGAACGAAGTGATCTTGGAGACGCCGGGTACGGAGATCATCAGCGCGTTGTCGCGGGCCATGTCCTCGGCTTGGGTAATGGCTTGGGCGATCTGCCCCTCGATACCCTTGATGCGGACATTGAAGGTAGCGATCAGCTCTTCGATTTCGGCGATGAACAATCGCGCCGAAGGCTTCGCTGCGCTGTTTCTTCAACGTTGCCCTGATCTCGACCATTGGTCGCGAAGGCGGGCAAGCGATTGAAGGTGTTCGCCTTCTTCGCGCGGTGCCGGCTCGGCTTCCGGGTGATAGCGGCGGCCATAGTCGCTCAGCATCCTGGCATCGAGACGGTCGGTCTTGGCGCGCCGTCTCGTCGACTTCGCATAGTGGTGGGTGTGCGCCGGATTGTGCCGCGAGAACGGCACGCCGGCCTTGGCCAGCGCATGACGCAGCAGGCGGTCATGAACCCCTGTCGCCTCCATGACGACGAAGTCTCGACTGGGATGCAGGCCTGCCACATAGGCAGCGATCGCATCGGCCTGATTGTCGATGCGATGGTATTGACCGCTTGCCTCATCAAAAAAAAAGTCCAACCACTGCTTTGAGATGTCGCAGCCGACATAGTTCTGCATTATCATGTCCACGCCTCTTCCTGTGGTGCGGGGTCTGCTTGGAACAGCCCCGTGCAACTGTTCAGGTTGATGGTTCACCGGTGGGAAGGGACCGAGCCATGCCACGGCCTGTCCTCAAAAAGGACGACCAGGATCCTGTCGGTCTCCTTCCCACCCCAAACATAGCATGGGAACAACACACAGGATCCTCGGGTCTGCGCGACGCTTTGAGTCGCTTCGCCCTAGGATGAACGAAGTGATGAGGGGCGCTCGCCCCTTACTTCCCAGCCGTGCTCACCGGCTCCAGCGTCTTCGGCGTCGTCAGCCGGCCATGTCCCGACACGGCATTGCCGGCATCCGGCGCCAGCCGCATGAATGACACGGACGCTGCCGCCGACACCGCCGCCACGATGAAGAAGGCGATGTGAAAGTCGGAGAGCACCAGCGGTCCGCCATGGATCGAAGTCGAGACTTCCAGAATGCCGCCGGCAAGCGCCACGCCGAGCGCGATCGATAGCTGCTGGAACACCGCCGCGATCGGCGTCGCCTTGCTGGTGTCTTCGGCCGACACCTCGGCATAGGAGAGCGCGTTGACGCCGGTGAAGAACATCGAGCGGATGAAGCCGCCGACCAGCAACATGGCCAGCATCAGCGCGTAAGGCGTGTCCGGCGTGAACAGCCCGTAGATGGCGATCGATGCGGCGGCGATCAGCGAGCCCCAGATCAGCACCCGGCGGAAGCCGGCGAGCCGGAAGATCAGAGCTGTGACGAACTTCATGCCGATGGCGCCGATGGCCGAGACGAAGGTGATCATGCCCGACTGGAAAGGCGTCAGCCCGAAGCCGATCTGGAACATCAGCGGCAGCAGGAAAGGCACCGCGCCGATGCCGATGCGAAACAGCGAACCGCCGAGCACGGAGGAGCGGAACACCTGGTTGCGGAACAGTTCCAGCGCCAGCAATGGATTTTGCGCCCTGCGCGCATGCAGGAGATAGAGCACGCCGGACACCAGCCCAACCGCCACGGTGATGAGGCCGGTCGCCGGCGGCAGATAGGGAAGGCTGACCACCGACAGGCCGAAGACGACGCCGGAGGCCGCCAGTCCGCTCAGCACGAAGCCGACGAAATCGAGCGGTGGCGTCTCCATCGAGTCGGTCTGCGGCAGGAAGCGCGTTGCCAGCCAGATGCCGATCAGGCCGATCGGCACGTTGATGAGGAAGATCCAGTGCCAGGTGAAATAGGTGGTGATGAAGCCGCCGATCGGTGGGCCGACAAGCGGCCCGACCAGTGCCGGCACCGTCAGCCATGACATGGCGGCAACCAGCTCGCTTTTCGGCGTCGCGCGCACCAGCACCAGGCGGCCGACCGGCGTCATCATGGCGCCGCCTATGCCTTGCAGGAAGCGCGAGACGACGAAGGCCGGCAGCGAATTGGAGATGGCGCAGGCGACCGAGCCGACGATGAACACGCCAATCGCTGCGCGAAACACGTTCTTGGCGCCGAACCGGTCGGCCATCCAGCCGCTGATCGGAATGAAGATCGCCAGCGACACCAGATAGGCGGTCAGCGCCAGCTTGAGCGCGATCGGGCTGGTGTGGATGTCGACGGCAATCGCCGGCAGCGATGTCGCAATGACGGTCGAATCCATGTTTTCCATGAACAAGGCGACCGCCAGAATGAGCGGAATGATGCGGTTCAACGAACGCGTCCGAACTGGTCAAAATGTGCGTGCGGTCTGGGGGGCAAGCCGACACGAAAGGGCGGTTATCACGCCTTTACCCGTATGTCGCATTAATTTGCTGTCACTTTTGTGCGACCCGCGCCGTTGCGGCTCCGTGCTGCCAACCCGCAAAACCGGCTAAATCCTGTCGTCGCCCAGGTTTGAAGTCATCGGCCATGATTAGAATCGTAGATCGAGGTCATTTGCCATAGGGGCACGGAAGCATCTACGTGGACGATTTCACAGATGCGACCGGCGAACGCGCGGCCCCAAAACTGGCTCGCACGGCGATCGAGCAGGTCTGTTCCATGACCGCATCCTGTATTGGAACTGGCTTGGTCTGTACGGCCCGAGCCTATCAACGAAGGTGAGGCATTGGCGGAGGCGATCATTGCAACGGTCGAGCGGTTGAGCCGATAGCGATCATGCGTTGTTTGCCGAATGAGCCTACCTTATTTGGTAACGGAACAGATCACTGTAAACATCCCATAGCCACACTTATTCCCGCCATGCACCGATACTTTCGCAACCGCTTGGACCTCGCCTGCGAGCGATTGACACTGCTTTGCCGCCCACGCTTCAACACTCACGTCACAATAAAGGTATGCGCTGTGAGGTCCTCCGCAGTTTCTCTCATATTCACCCGTGCAAACCTGATACGTGACTGTCGTGGTAGTCGAGGGCGGTTTGGGGGGATCTTCAGCTTTCGGCGGCTGTGTCCTTTCTGGATCTGGATCGCCGGGCGTAAGGCTGAGCCAAACGACAGAGTCTGCGTCCGGATTCGACCAGACTTGGACATCGTTTACCAAGTATGTATTGGTAGACAAATATAAGGACCCTGTATAGTCGCGCTTGGGGTCGATCGTGTTAGTCAAACTTGGCGGAGCTTTCTGGTCGTTGGCCGTCCCTGTTGAGGCGTAGCCGACTATCACTTGGGGCAAATTCTTGCGAGGACGGACTACGTCCCCGATGCGTATGGGATAGGTTCGATCTGGGGACCCACTGTAGCTTGCAATGTTGACAAACGGGCCGACGGCCCAAACCTTCTTGCTCTTGTCCAAGTAACCAACGTAAGCCCATCCGCCCGAGCGCGCGCCCTCACCTATGAGCGGTTTGGTTGGGGGAAGGCTCATTGTTGCGACTATCGTTCCTATGCCTATTAAGAGCGCAAGAAACATAAAACCAATGAAATACTGGCGTTGCTGCTGCGCCTTCAACGCAAGCTGCTCAAGCACAATCTTGGCGCGATCGTTCGGCGGAATTTTTGCAAGATCGATACGAATGTATTCGGCAGCATCACTGGCGGCCGCTAAGCGGTCCTTTGCAGGGACAGCTAGAAGTTTCTTTTCCCGACTTTTCAACTTCTGTTGATATGCATAGGTAAGGGCGGCGACGATAAAGGCGATCAGCGTTAGCCCTGAGCCGACGTATTTGATTGCATCAAACAATGCCATAACAATGCCCCCGTGGCGTGCTCAACATGCTTATACAAATTGAAAAAGAAATAAAGCATCAGCATGCCACCGTGACCTCATTGGGCCTCATTCATCCCTGGGCTTGCAGACTTCAAGCAAATAGGCAGTGGCCGCTTCAAACCTTTCAAATCCTAGTTGCGCCAACTCGGCTTTCTGCTTCGGCGAGGTCCCTGGCATAATGCTCCTGACTTCAGCGAGCAGGGTTGCAATTTCTCGGAGCAGGACGATCTGACCAAAAGTGGCCTTCCGTCCAGGAAATTGCTCGAGGGCGTTACGGACGGCTTCAACGGAAGAACTAAAGGACTCAATCACATCGCCTATAAAAGCTGCTCGATCAAATGGGCCTCGCACGAGTTTTGACTCGCCTTGGCCGGTTCTTATTACTATTTGCTGTCTACTCCCCTGCGACACTAGGGTTGTGATGCCATCAAGAACCACTTTCAAGTGTTTGTCGTTTTCCGCCCAAACCATCATCTCAGTTTGCGTTCCGATGAATTTGGCTTGATTGCGTGCTTCCTCCGCCTGCTCCTTGGCTACCTGCCGGTTCTGTTCGAATTCGCGCCGAGTAAGCTGCAGCTCTCGGCGTTGCAGGGAAAGCTCTTGCGACTGAACCATCGTGGCTACGAACAGCCAAAGGAACGCCAATGGCGCGAAGATTCCGGCCAGCGCATCGGCGAGGTCGTGAAGCTCCATCGGCGCGCTGAACTTGACGAAATCGCTGGCCCCCACCGTCCAAGCGACTAAAGCGACGTAAAGGCCGGTGAACAAGAATCCGAGCTTCACCCAGCCAGACGTTTTTGCCGATTCTGCCGCCTCAGTTTGTGTCATTTGATCCCCCCTGCCTTGCTTGATCAGCTACCAGTTCTCTGCAGCCCGTGCTAGCTGTTCCAACTAGCCGACTAGACTCGCTCCCTATTAAATCGGATATACTTGGGTCCACAAAAAGTTGAAACAGATGGCTGCTCCATGAATAAGAAGAAAGACAACAATCATTTTATTTCAGAATTCCAGCTTCGGCATTTTCGTTCTGCTCCACCTCCTCGGAAGCCGGGCAAATATTTCGTTTGGGTCTACGATCAAAAAGAAGAACCTGATTGCAGGAATATAAAGAAGGTAGCGTCATCCCATCAATTTTATGGCAAAGAGGACGATCGACTGGAGGACGCTTTTGCGGTTAGCGAAAGCAAGAACGGCGCGATGTATGCCGCAATCCTTTCCGGTTCTAATCTGCCGGTCAAATTTGAACATGAAATGGGAAATTTGTTTTGGCTGCTGGCTTTTCGTACTCGCGCAATGAGGGATCGAATGCGCAGTGGCATCCACAAGACGGCCAGTTTGATGGCCGATACGGCTCTGGGTGTTGACGCTGCCGGTTATCTAACCAGAAATATCGATCTGAAAGTTGGCGAAGCAATAGCGGAAGCGCTACCGCAACAGACTCCAGAGCAAAATGAAATCCTAAAAAAATATATTCTGGAAAATATAGATCGGAACCAGTTGGGCGGTGTTATGCAAATGATGTTCCAGGCGTTTGCGGCTCATGTTAACACAGACACGTTCGATAATAGCCACAACACGAGCTTGCAAAGATTCCTTGACTCAGGTGGGGTGTGTCCCGAACCCAGAAGGCCGGAATCTTGGGCTATCGTTCAAAATCCTGATAAGAATTTTGTGTTAGGTGACGCCGGCGTTTTCTGCGTAGATCGAGAAAAAAAGATCTCCACTTTTGTCGGCGCCTCAAACGACTGGCGAGAGGCTTATCTTCCAATAAGTCCATCGTTGGCGGTTGTTGGAATGCGAGGGATAGCTGTCCCTACGATGACCCCGGAAGAGATCGTAACGGCTTCGATATCGACTTCCGGACGACAGTTCTATGCAGACGTTTTCTCGGCTGCTCTCGCTGATCGTGCCTTGAAGGAAATCAATAGCGCAGGTGAATTGATTGGCGACGCAGATGTGGCTGAAATAACAACTAGTGTGTGGCAGGAAAAATAAATCGCCAGGTGTGATGTTCGCCGTGACGAGATCGCTCAGATTCGTTGTGAAGCGATTTTTCCTCGGTGCCTTAAGTCAGTTTCCCGTCACACCTTTGACTTCCGCCAGCCGGCCCACCACGCTTCCCATTGAGAGCAGAACCAGCGCTCGCCCTTTGCCGAGTTGACGACCGTCTCGTTGTAATATCGCTGCCCTGGCATGTGGTAGATGCGTTCGCCAGTCACGGCGCTGATATTGCCGTTGATGTTGCAACCGGCCGGGGCAAGCGCCCTGGAATCCCCCTGCCGATGCACGGTCGGAAGGGGATGCTGTTCGCTCTGCGGCATGAAATAGCTGGCAGCGGCAACACCGCACAACAGGACCGGGATTAGCGCCCGCTGTTCCAGCAACGAGCGTCTATGCCTTCGTAGGCCGAGAAGCCGTGTGACGGTGGAGCCCCATAACCCTTTCCCCACGGGCAGAATGCGACTAACGGGGATCGAAGTCCACTGCTTCGCGCCTACCATACGGGTGGGGTTCATTCATCACAGCGGGGCGCAGACTTAAGCTGCGCGCGCACCGTCCTGCCCAAGCCTGAAGCCCCATTGATACGGAGTAGTGCCGAGTGGAGCTTCGTAGGGCCTTGGGACTGTGGGAACGACGTCGGGCTTCAACGACTGGAATCCATCGACATAGCCGTCTTCGAATGTCTTCTTGGGATAAGCTGGAACGTCCTTCATAATCGTCATTTTGGCGTGTACCTCGCTAAGCGGCGCCTGCCTAAGGGGACATAGGCGCGCCATCGAAACCCTGCAACCATGTGTTTGGCGAATTTTGCGGTCCGGAACGGCGACCCGGTCAAGCAGCCCGCCGGAGCCTGTGAAGAGATCGATCATTCGCCCGGGTCCAGCGGTTTGTGCCACCACCATTTGATGAAGCGGGCAAAAGCGATCACGCCGGCAACGACGCCGAACGCGCTTGCGGTCAGGGTGAGCACCTGGCCTAGGTCGAGGGTGATTATCATGGGAGCGCTCCTTTCAAGACAGATCTCGCCATTGAGAAAAGTTCTAAAAGGAACTGCTAAGATAGACGCTGAGCCCTTACGACATGTCAACAGGGAAACTGCCGTGATACCCGGCTACAATAATCAAACCCCGTCATGCACAGGCACGAACTGCTCCGAAACCACTCCGGCCGAACGAGCTGAACGAACTCGCATGAACAGACGCCAATTGCTTCGATCACGTTTCCGTTACTGCGGCAGAGCGCGAGACACGTTTATCGCAAACATATACTCAGGCGCATTTGCTAGGCTTTGCGCGCCGGTAGGGCACAGTTCATAATGCCGGGCCATAAGTTACGGCGACCGGCGAGGGGCGGCGGGCACATAAGGCGGCAGGGGGGCGGCGATACCCTTCGAGACCGTCGGCGAGGCCAGGGGTTCGCCCTGCGCGATAGGCGAGGTCGTAGGAGGATGGATGGCATTCGGGTCACGCTGGCCAGCTTTAATGCGCTGACTTAACACGGCGTTCCGGGGCAACCCCAACACTTTGCGGTGACATGCAATCACCGGCTTTTCATCGGCGCCGCGACGTGTTACCAGCCAGCGCCAATCCTGAAAGGGAAGAAACGAGTCGGCGCTGTCCATTTCGGTCCAGCGCTTTTTTGTATTCCCCCAGCGCTTTTCGTATCCGAGGACTGGCCATGGCAAAAATCATCGAAACGTCCACCGGCGCGCTGGCGCTGACCTTTGACGACGTGCTGTTGCAGCCCGGTCATTCCGAGGTCATGCCCGGTGAGACCGACATCCGCACCCGCATCGCCACCGACATCGACCTCAACGTGCCGATCCTGTCGGCCGCCATGGACACCGTCACCGAGGCGCGGCTCGCCATCGCCATGGCGCAGGCCGGCGGCATCGGCGTCATCCACCGCAATTTCTCGCCGGCCGAACAGGCCGAGCAGGTGCGTCAGGTCAAGAAGTTCGAATCGGGCATGGTCATCAATCCGGTCACCATCGGCCCCGACGCCACGCTCGCCGACGCGCTGGCGCTGATGCGCACCTATTCCATCTCGGGCATTCCGGTGGTCGAGAATGGCGGCACCGGCGGCCAGAAGATCGGCCGCCTGGTCGGCATCCTGACCAACCGTGACGTGCGCTTCGCCTCCGATCCGGGGCAGAAAGTCTACGAATTGATGACCCGTGAGAACCTGATCACGGTCAAGGAGAATGTCGACCAGGACGAGGCCAAGCGGCTGCTGCACCAGCACCGCATCGAAAAGCTCGTCGTCGTGGACAAGCAAGGCAATTGCGTCGGCCTGATCACCGTCAAGGACATCGAGAAGTCGCAGCTCAACCCGCACGCCACCAAGGATGCGCAGGGGCGCCTGCGGGCGGCGGCCGCCACCAGCGTCGGCGATGACGGCTTCGAGCGCGCCGAGCGGTTGATCGATGCCGGTGTCGACCTCCTGGTCATCGACACCGCGCATGGCCATTCGCAGCGCGTGCTCGATGCGGTGACGCGGGCCAAGAAGCTTTCCAATTCCGTCCGCATCCTGGCCGGCAACGTCGCCACCGCCGAAGGCACGCAGGCGCTGATCGACGCCGGCGCCGATGCCGTCAAGGTCGGCATCGGCCCGGGCTCGATCTGCACCACGCGCATCGTCGCCGGCGTCGGCGTGCCGCAGCTTTCGGCGATCATGTCGGCGGTCGAGACGGCGCATAGATCAGGCGTGTCGGTCATCGCCGACGGCGGCATCAAATATTCGGGTGACCTGGCCAAGGCGCTTGCCGCCGGCGCCAGTGCGGCCATGATCGGTTCGCTGCTGGCCGGCACCGACGAAAGCCCGGGCGAGGTCTATCTGCATCAGGGCCGCTCCTTCAAGGCCTATCGCGGCATGGGCTCTGTCGGCGCCATGGCGCGCGGCTCGGCCGATCGCTACTTCCAGGCCGAGGTTCGCGACACGCTGAAACTGGTCCCGGAAGGCATTGAAGGGCAGGTGCCCTACAAGGGACCTGTGTCTGGCGTGCTGCACCAGCTTGCGGGCGGGCTAAAAGCCGCTATGGGTTATGTCGGTGGCCGCGACCTTGCCGATTTTCGCGAACGCGCCACCTTTGTGCGCATATCCAACGCCGGACTTCGTGAAAGCCACGCCCATGACGTCACGATTACCCGCGAAAGCCCGAACTATCCTGGCGGAGCCTGACCGGCAGCCAGAGCGGTACATGCTCTGGCGCCACCAGGCGACGATCGTGCTGCGGCTGGCGCGCCATGCCGGCGCGCTGTGCTTTGCCGCCGCGGCGGTTTTCATGACCATGACGCTGCTGGAATTCTTCTATTTCCGCCGGCTGAGCGGCGGCCTGCCGTCGCTCGACGTGCGCCTTGGCGGGTTCACGCCCGACGAGGGCATGGCCTGGCTGACGGCACTCGGCCGACGCGGCAGTGAGATCATCCTGGTCTGGCACTATTTGACTTTCGACCTTCTCTTCCCGGCGCTGCTGTCGCTGACCATGGTCAGCCTGATCCTGGCAACCGGGCGGCGGCTGAAGAATTTTCGTGCCATGCCGGTGCAGCTTCAGGCGCTGTTCGCGCTGGTCATCGTGCTGCCTTACACATGCGCCGACTACGCCCAGAACATTGCGGTGGCGCGGCTTCTGTCCGATGCGCTGTCGGCCAACCCGGATTCTCTGTCTTTCGCCTCGTCGCTGATCGTCACCAAATTCGCGCTGCTGGCGATCCCCGTCATCGTCATCGCGTTTTTGATCCTTGCCGCCCAGCGGCGTCCACAGGCATGAACGACAGAGCAGGGGCAACGCCATGAGCCAGACCGCGATTTTCTGGCCGATGCTGGCGCAGGTGTTGCTCGTCTATATCGTCTATGTCGTGATGGGCCGGCGCCGCTACGGCGCGGTCAAATCGGGCGAGGCCAAGGTCGGTCAATACAAGGTGCGCACGACCGAGCCCGGGTCGAGCGTCACGGTTGCCAACAATCTCATCAACCAGTTCGAACTGCCGGTGCTGTTCTATGTGCTGTGTCTGGCGCTGCACGCGACCAATGGCGTCAATTATCTGACCCTGGCCTTGATGTGGATTTTCGTGATTTCCCGCTATGGCCACGCCTGGGTCCACCTCACCAGCAACAATCTGCGGTTTCGCAGCTGCGCCTTCTACGTCGGCGCGATCATTCTCTTGCTGGCATGGATCTGGTTCGCGCTACACCTGCTCGGAGCGGTGTAGGGCAGTTGTTTACCCTCCCCCTTGTGGGGAGGGTCGCTCCGCGGAGCGGAGCGGGGTGGGGGTCTACAAATCGAACACCGCGATCTTGCGCTTGTCGAACTTGATGCCGATTTCGCCGCGCACCAGCTTCAGCGCGGCTTCGCCGAACACCGTACGCCGCCATCCCTGCAGCGCCGGCACGTCTGCGGCTTCGCCTTCGGCGGCGATGCGGTCGATGTCGTCGCTGGACGCCAGCACTTTCGAGGCGACGCCTTCCTTCTCGGCGACGATCCGCAACAGCACTTTCAACAGCTCGGAGGCGGCATTGGAGCCCTCGGGCGGCTGAAAGCTCTTGGGCAGCTTCGGCATTTCTTCGCGGGGCAAAGCGAGCGCCGTGTTGACCGCGCCGAGCAGCGCCGTTGCCGTCGATGACCGTTCCCAGCCTTTCGGCGTGGTGCGCAGCTTGCCAAGGGCTGCCGCATCGCGCGGCGCCTGCTGGGCGACCTCGTATATGGCGTCGTCCTTGAGCACCCGGCCGCGCGGCACGTCACGCTCGCGCGCCTCGCGTTCGCGCCATGCCGCCACCGTCTGCACGATCGCCAGCTCCTGCGGCTTGCGCAGCCGCATCTTCAGCCGCTTCCAGGCATCCTCGGGGTGCGGATCGTAGGTCTCGCGCGAAGTCAGCACCTCCATTTCCTCGTTCAGCCAATGGGCGCGGTTTTCCCGCTCCAGTTCGGCGCTGAGGTGCTTGTAGACGTCGATCAGATGGGTGACGTCGGCCAGCGCATAATCGAGCTGCTTGTCCGACAGCGGCCGGTGGCGCCAGTCGGTGAAACGCGAGGATTTGTCGAGCCGTGCGCCGGTGATGCGCTGCACCAGCTGATCGTAGGAGACGCTGTCGCCGAAGCCGCAGACCATGGCCGCGACCTGGGTGTCGAACACCGGATGCGGCACCAGATCGCCGAGATGGACGATGATTTCAATGTCCTGGCGCGCGGCATGGAAAACCTTGACCACCGCTTCATTGGCCATCAGCCGGAAGAACGGGGCGAGGTTGATGTCGGGCGCCAGCGGGTCGATCAGCGCGGTGACGCCTGGCGCCGCCATCTGGATCAGGCACAGAATCGGCCAGAATGTCGTTTCGCGGATGAATTCGGTGTCGACGGTGACGAAATCCGACTTTTCAAAAGCGGCGAGAACGGACTCGAGCTCATTTTGGGTGGTGATGACGTGCATCAAATCGCTTTTTAGTAACGGGTAAGGTTCTCTTTCAATTTCAGCCATGGGCGCTTTCGTCAAGCCGCCCTTCGGTCAAGTATCAGCCGATCCGTCGGAATCGCCATTCCTGCGCGCCAGCCGCGCGAAGACGGTTGATGTGCGCAGCAGCGCCGTGAAGCGGCTGCGCTTGCCCGCCGGCACGCTGCCGCGCACCTGCATGCGGTAGAGAATGACGGCGATGAGGGTGGCGTAGACGACTGCGCTGAAGACAAACAGGGCGCCCGGTCCGAAATGTTGCATCACTGCGGACGCCGCGAAGGGGCCACCAATGGCGCCGAAGGAATAGAACAGCATCAAGGCGGCGTTGATCAGCACGAACTCGCCCTTGTCGGCGCGGTCGTTGGAATGCGCCGCCGACAGCGAATAGAGCGGCATGGCGAAGCTGCCGAAGATGAAGACGATAATCAAATTGAGGGTCGGATCGGCGCCGGCGACGAAGACCAGCGCCAGCGCGGCGAACATGGCGCCGCATGTCGTGGCCAAAAGCACCGCGCGCCGATCCCAGCGGTCGGAGAGGTAGCCCAGCGGATACTGGATGAGGGCGCCGCCGAAGATGCCGACGCTGACGAAGGTGACGACATCGGCCACCGACATGCCGATCTGCTCGGCATAGACTGGCGACAGCGTGCGGAACGCGCTGTTGGTGACGCCGACGCAGATGCAGCCGAAGCAGCCGAGCGGCGAAATCCGCCAGACGCGGGCGAGATCGAGCTTGACGTCTTCCGGCGGCGTCGGGTTGGAGCGGTCGCCGAGCGACACCGGAACCAGCGACAGCGTGATCATCATCGACATGATGGCGAAGATGGCAAAGCCGCCGGGGCCGAAGATCGGGATCAGGAACTGCGCGCCGGTTACCGAGCCGATATCGACCATGCGGTAGACGGCGAGCACCCGCGCACGATCCTTGTTTTCGACGCCGGAGTTCAGCCAGGCTTCCATGACGGTGAACAGGCCGGCAAAACAGAAACCGCCGGCAAAGCGCACCGCGCACCACATCACCGGATCGATCACCAGCACCAGGAGCAGCGTACTGGCAGCGGCGATGGCGGCGAGCGCTGAAAACGTCCGGACATGGCCGACTGCCTTGAGGATACGGGTGACGGCCAGGCACCCCAACAGGAAGCCGGCGAAATAGAACGTGCCCATCAGGCCGATGTCGGAGGCCGAAAACCCTTCCTGCGCGCCGCGCAACGCGATCAGCGTGCCCTGCAGCCCGTTGCCGCCAAGCAGGATGCCGGCGGCGATGAGGAGCGGGATCAGCGGGCGGATGGAGGACATACGGAACCGTTGCTTAGGTGGCTCCACAGTTCTGAACCATCGGTGTGGCCAATGCCAGTGGCTTGTCCCGCCGCCAACAGGTGTGTGGCTTCAAGTGCGGCCGTTCAAGCTCCGTCGGCCCTCGCCAAAGCTTCGCTCGCCGGCGCAGGCTCGCCCCGGGCAGCCCTTCGGCCAAGCGAGCCGGCGGTCAGCAGGCTGAGCATGATGAACGGGATGCCGATACCGAAGGCCGAGCGGATGCCCCAATGGTCGGAGACGAAACCGAGCAGCGGCGGGCCGAGCAGGAAGGCGACGAAGGAAATCTGCGACAGCGCCGCGACATTGATCGTCGCGGAGCGGTCCGTCCGCTGGGCTGCCGCCGAGATCGCCAGCGGAAAGAGCACGCTGCTGCCGATGCCAAGTAGCGCAAAGCCCAGCATCGATACGAGCGGGGCAGGCGAGAAGAAGACGAGCAGCACGCCCACCGCCATCGTCGCCAGCAGCACCCGCGCCACGACGCTCGGCGAGTGGCGGTCGACAAAGGAGTCGGCAAAGAAGCGCGTGCTCGCTTGCGAGAATGCAAACAGCGCCACGGTGAAGCCGGCGACGAAAGGGCCCGCATCGAACACGGTGCGCATGTAGATTGCCGACCAGTCGATGCTGGCGCCTTCCATCAGCATCGCCGACAGTGTCACCGCGACGAGGACGAGGATCGGCAGCGTCGGCCGCGCCAGCCTTGGCGCCGTCTCGTCATTGCCAGCGAAGCGGCTCGGCGCCGGTTCGTAACCGCCGAGAAACAGCGCGATTCCTGTCGCCACCATCGGTACGACAATCGCCAGGTGCAGTTGCGGCGAAATGCCGAGATGCGCAAGCGCGGCGCCGAACAGGCCGGCGCCGAAAAAGCCGATGCTCCAGAACGAATGCGCCCGGTTCATGATCCGGCGCTTGAGCAGGAATTCGGTTCTATCGGCCTCGACATTGAGAATGATCTCGACGCTGCCGATCATCAGGCCGACCGGAAACAGCATCAGGAACAGCGCAAGCGGCCCAGGCGCATGCACGGCAATGGCAAAGACAACCGACAAAAGCGGCACCAGCCCGAGCAGCGCGCGGCGGAAGCCGATGCGCTCCAGGATCGGCGCCGCCAGCGTCAGCGCGGTCAAGGTGCCGATCGGCGTCCCGATCAGGCTTAGCCCGAGCGTGCCGTCCCCGATGCCCATGGCGTGCTTGATGTCGGGCAGCCGCGGGAAGATTTGGCCCATGGCGAACGAATAGATCGCAAAGCCGGCGTAGACCCGGTGTTGCGGAGCGAGGCGGAGGCCAAAGGTCATGACGATGCTTTCGGGGAAGAGAGTCGACGGTTGTCACTGTTTGATATGCCTACATCTTGCACAAACATGCAAATCGTGCAAGAACGTGCATGGAAAAAAACGGGATCATGCAATGCTGACCGATGAGCGGCATCAAATTATTCGCGATCGCCTGGCCGTCGAGGGAAGGGTGCTGGCCGGCGAGCTGGCAGGCCGCTTCGGCGTTTCGGAAGACACGGTTCGGCGCGACCTCAGGGAGTTGGCCAAGGCCGGGCAGTGCCGCCGCGTCTATGGCGGCGCGGTCGCGGCCGCACCCTTCGCGGCCACGCCGGTCGGCCTGCGCGCCGGCCATGCGGTCGAAGAAAAGACGCGGCTGGCCCGCGCGACCGCGGCACTGCTTTCGCGCGGACAGACCCTGTTCATCGACAGCGGCTCGACCAATGCCGCGGTCGCCAGGGCCATCCCGCGCGACATCGATCTGACCGTCGCCACCAATTCGCTCGAAATTGCCTCCGTCCTGTCAGACCACGCTTTGGTCGAACTGATTGTGCTGGGCGGGCGGTTCGACCGCCATCTCGGCGCCTGCGTCGGCGCCGACACGCTTGCCGCTGTCGCGCAACTTGGCGCGGACCTGTTTGTTCTCGGATCCTGCGGCCTCGATGCGTCGCGCGGCGTCACGGCCTTCGATTCGGCTGAGGCCGAGGTAAAGCGGGCGATGGCCAAGAACAGCGCAGGCATCGTCATCGCTGTAACCAACGACAAGCTAGCCACAGCCGCACCCTACCGGGTCGCCAGGCCAGAGGCGATCCGCCACCTCGTGGTCGAAAAGACCGCGCCGGCCGCGATCCTCGCCGACTTCGAACGCCAGGGCGCCGAAATCCACTTCGCTTGAACAATGGGCCTGCGCCCGATCGCCCGGCTTGCCTTGACAAATCCGGCCTCCCATGCGCTTTTCGCGCAAATTTTGGACCGTGCTTTGATGCTCGGGCCACAACCCAGCACCCCGGAATTTTGACATGACAATGCATCGTTACCGCAGCCACACCTGTGCCCAGTTGAGAAAGAGCGATGTCGGCTCTTCGGTTCGCCTGTCGGGCTGGGTGCATCGCGTGCGCGATCATGGCGGCCTGCTGTTCATCGATCTGCGCGACCATTACGGCCTGACCCAGATCGTCGCCGATCCGGATTCGCCCGCCTTCAAGGTGGCCGAGACGCTGCGTGGCGAATGGGTGATCCGCGTCGACGGCGAGGTCAAGGCGCGCCTGCCGGACACCACCAACGCCAACCTGCCGACCGGCGAGATCGAGATTTTTGCGCGCGAGATCGAGGTGCTGTCGGCAGCCAAGGAATTGCCGCTGCCGGTGTTCGGCGAGCCCGACTATCCCGAAGACATCCGCCTGAAGTACCGTTTCCTGGACCTGCGCCGCGAGACGCTGCACAGGAACATCGTGGCGCGCACGAAAATCATCGCCGAGATGCGCAAGCGTATGACCGATGTCGGCTTCACCGAATTCTCGACGCCGATCCTGACGGCCTCGTCGCCGGAAGGTGCGCGCGACTTCCTGGTGCCGTCGCGCATCCATCCCGGCACCTTTTACGCGCTGCCGCAGGCGCCGCAGCAGTACAAGCAGCTGATCATGGTTTCGGGCTTCGACCGCTATTTCCAGATCGCGCCCTGCTTCCGCGACGAGGACCCGCGCGCCGACCGTCTGCCCGGCGAATTCTACCAACTCGACCTCGAAATGAGCTTCGTCGAGCAGGACGACGTGCTGTCGACCATGGAACCGGTGATGCGGGGCGTCTTCGAGACTTTCGCCAACGGCAAGCCGGTGACGCAGACATTCCAGCGCATCCCGTACGATGTCGCGATGCGCAAATACGGCTCCGACAAGCCGGACCTGCGCAACCCGATCGAGATGCAGGCCGTCTCCGACCATTTCCGCGATTCCGGCTTCAAGGTCTTCGCCAACATCCTGGCCAACGATCCGAAGGCCGAAGTATGGGGCATTCCGGCCAAGACCGGCGGCAGCCGCGCCTTCTGCGACCGCATGAACTCGTGGGCGCAGGGCGAGGGCCAGCCGGGACTGGGTTACATCTTCTGGCGCAAGGAAGGCGACAAGCTTGAAGGCGCCGGTCCGCTGGCCAAGAACATCGGCGAGGAGCGCACCGAGGCGATCCGTCA
This sequence comes from Mesorhizobium sp. M0862, assembly GCF_040319795.1. Taxonomy (NCBI): domain Bacteria; kingdom Pseudomonadati; phylum Pseudomonadota; class Alphaproteobacteria; order Hyphomicrobiales; family Phyllobacteriaceae; genus Mesorhizobium; species Mesorhizobium sp. M0862. The sequence goes on along the minus strand of NZ_JAMYOJ010000024.1, from coordinate 907 downwards.
GCAGCTCGGCCTTGCCGATGGCGACGCCGCCTTCTTCGTCGCCGGCGATCCGAAGAAGTTCGTCACCTTCGCCGGTGCCGCGCGTACGCGTGCCGGCGAAGAACTGAACCTTGTCGACCGCGAGCGCTTCGAATTGTGCTGGATCGTCGACTTCCCGTTCTTCGAATGGAGCGAGGAGGAGAAGAAGATCGACTTCGCCCACAACCCGTTCTCGATGCCGCAAGGCGGTATCGACGCGCTCAACGGCGACGACCTGCTCGGCATCAAGGCCTTCCAGTACGACATGGTCTGCAACGGCTTCGAGATCGCCTCTGGCGGTATCCGCAACCATTTGCCGGAAACCATGGTCAAGGCGTTCGAGACGGTTGGCCTCGACCGCGCCACGGTGGAAGAACGCTTTGGTGGCCTTTACCGCGCCTTCCAGTATGGCGCCCCGCCGCATGGCGGCATGGCGGCCGGCGTCGACCGTGTCGTCATGCTGCTGGTCGGCGCCAAGAACCTGCGAGAGATCACCATGTTCCCGATGAACCAGCAGGCCTACGATTTGTTGATGAACGCGCCTTCGGAAGCCTCGCCGCAGCAGTTGCGTGATCTGTCGCTGCGTGTCGCGGCAGTGAAGAAGGACTGACGGCAGCGTTGAAGCTGCCCTTTCTCCCCGTCTCTATACGGGGAGAAATGTCCGGCAGGACAATGAGGGGCAGCACGCATGCAGGCGATTGGCGAACGGCCTTAGCAGTTGGCGCCTTCTGACAATCGGTTCAGCATCGAACTACAATTTGCAGGCGTTGGCGCCGCCCCTCATCCGCCTGCCGGTGTCCAGCCGATAGATGGGTAACACTTTGAACCGGATACATAGGTGACACTTCTCTCCCCCTATGCGTCCGCCGCAGCGCCAAGCGGATTGGTT
>NZ_JAMYOJ010000023.1:0-84286 GCF_040319795.1 Mesorhizobium sp. M0862 | reverse complement strand
GAAAACTGGATGGAGGCCAACCGATACATCAACATGGACGACCTGCGCGAGCACAAGAAGCTCGCTCTGCGCCAAGCCGCATGACCAGCATCATGACCAGCATCATGGCTGCCCCATTTTGCAGAACTTGACGCACACAACCCGCCCTTGATGGTCTGTGGCAGAGTGCTGCCGGTCGATCCCTCTGGCTAGCGGTTTGCTGCACAGAGCGTGGTGGGTTCCTCGTTAGCCGGCTTTGGACCGGGCCCCATCGTGTCGCCTGTTCAAGGCCGTCCAGATGACAGGCTAACTTACCCCTGTTCGGAAGCGCTCGTTTCTGGACAGCCTACGACCGTGCAGCCACTGCAATGCACAGAATAAATTCGGACGGTCCTTTGGACGACCCATTTTGCAAATCAACGCCCGCAGCAGGGGCAGCCGTTTTCAAGCGGTCGCATCGTAATCTGTTCAGACTTTTCGATACGCTCATTGAGTGTGCCGATTTCGGCCCCAGGCTGGTGATGGTGCTGACCACGACGATGCGATTCAGAAGTTGCGAGCACCGCCTACGAAGTCGTACTCGACGCCAGCTTCGCGCCTTCACACCCGACATCGCCGCCGCCTGATCAACTCGAGAAAGATGGCGGTTGCCGCAACCGACCAGTGCCGTTGGCGGTTATTCTCGCTCCCGCCCCTCCTTCGCGGGCGCTGGTGAATGGCACGGCCCCGCATTTACACTCCGCGCGGTCAGCCGCTCGGGCAACCCATGGCCGGCCCAGGTATTTCTGCTTCAACGCAAAGATAGAACTGATGAATCCTATCATAGGCCGCGAGGTTTCCTTTCACAGATGAAAGAAAGCTCGATTGACTATGCCGCCTCGCTCCAGTCTTTTGAAAACAACGTGTGTTTGCCCGGGGCAAGCCAATAACATGGCCAAGCTTCGTGGAGGGAGTAGCCAAGCGATGCGTCAGGGCTAGACCCGCTTTGCACTGGACCACACGGCGGCGGCACGAGTTCACGTCGGAGCATATTCGCGCGTGCCCGCGACGTCGCGGGCGCACATGCCGCCAGCCTAGATTTGATGGCGCGAGATCGAGGATCACATGCACCACAACATTAGCAAGTCAGAACAGAATGCCCGCGACTGCGGCATATCGCTGCCGAATGCGATAAAGGGTTGTCCAAAGCCCGACACGAATCCTGCGAATGTGGCATTGCACGAGCGCGCGCTAACCGGCATCTTCGAAATATCGAAAGTACTCGCCGATGCCGCCCGGCTCGAACTCAAGTTGGCCAAGGTAGTCGACCTCCTGCACTCGTTTGTGCAGATGCGGCACGGCATCATCGCTCTCTGCGATGCCGAGGGCGGACTGGACATCACAGTGGCCAGCGGCTGCGGCACGAACGGCAATGAGCCCTCCCGGTCGCGCCTGCCGCGCAACGCCATCGATCAGATTGTGACGACCGACACGCCGCTCGTCGCCGACGACATAGCGATGCATCCGACCTTCACTGCCACTGATATCGAGGTGCTTGGGGCCTCCGACACCGTGTCGTTCATCGGCGTTCCCATTCGTGTTGATGGGAACGCCATAGGCGCGCTGACTTTGGACCGGGTTTTGGAAAGCAGGTCAAGCTATGGGCTCGACGATGATGTCCGGCTGCTCACCATGATTGCCAACATGGTGGGACAGACAGTCAAGTTGCATCGCTTCTCCGCGGCCGACAGCGAGCGAGCGCCGGAGCTGGAACATCGGCTGCAAACGAAATTTTCTGATGTTAAGCACCCTGCACCCCGGCGCAATAAGGTTCACGTCGAGGGGATGATTGGTGACAGTCCGGCGATAAGCGCCCTGCTGGAGAAGATCGCGGTCGTAGCGAAGGCAAAAACCACAGTTCTGTTGCGAGGTGAGTCCGGTACCGGGAAGGAGCTGGCTGCCAAGGCAATTCACGAGTTGTCGCCGCGCGCCAAGCGGCCCTTCGTTAAACTCAATTGTGCAGCGCTCCCAGAGACAGTCCTGGAATCCGAATTGTTCGGTCATGAGAAGGGTGCCTTCACAAGCGCATTCAATTCCCGCAAGGGGCGCTTTGAGCTCGCTGACAAGGGGACGTTGTTTCTGGATGAGATTGGCGAGATCTCGGCCTCGTTCCAGGCAAAGCTACTGCGCGTGCTGCAGGAGCAGGAGTTTGAGCGCGTCGGCAGCAATCAGACCATCAAGGTCGATGTTCGCGTGATTGCCGCCACGAACAGGAACCTGGAAGAGGCGGTTGCAAGGAATGAGTTCCGCGCCGACCTGTACTACCGCATCAACGTGGTTCCCTTGCTGGTACCAGCATTGCGCCAAAGGCGCAGCGATATTCCGCTCCTCGCAGCTGAGTTTCTCAAGAAGTTCAACGACGAGAACGGCTGTACGCTCACCTTCGATCCGCGTGCGATTGAAGTGCTGATGAAATGTGAGTTTCCCGGCAACATTCGCGAGCTTGAAAATTGCGTGCACCGGACAGCGATCCTGGCCGAGGGACTGTCAATCGGGAGAAACGACTTTGCCTGCTCCCAAGGCCAATGCTTTGCCGAGGCGCTGTGGAAGTGCAGATCGGGCAAGGCCGCGCTGCAACCACCGCCGATCCTGCCGGAGTCAGCGAATTTGGCCACGCCCCCGGACGAGGCCGCCAGTTCGGCCGCGACTAACCCGCTTGCCGGCGCAACCCACCCAATTGGCGCGAGGACGCCCGATATAGAGCGCGTCATTGCTGCCATGGAAAGATGTGGCTGGGTGCAGGCAAAGGCAGCGCGCTTGCTTGGGCTGACCCCGCGACAGATTGGCTACGTGCTGAGGAAATACGGCGTCGAGATCAAGCGTCTTTGAAAGCATGACCCTGGGCATGAGCTGAGCCGCTTAGCGCCTTGGCGCCGCGCAGCGATGCAGATCCGCGTGCGCGTCAACTCGATTCGACCGAGGACAGCCTGGCTGAATTCCCATGTCAGCCGGCGCTGCGACCATTGTGTGAAAGGCAACCCTGCCATCGTCAATCCCGTCCGCCATGTTGCTCTCGTTGCGAGCTCATACGGATGCCCCTGTGTGACTGAAACGGAGTTAAATATGTCCGATGCAAAACTGCAAACTGTGCTTTCGGCTCTTTCGCAAGTGACACGACAGTTGGATGCTCTGCCGTCCAACGGACCAGCGCCGGACGCAAATTTTATCAAGCTGAATACGAATGAGAACCCGTTTCCGTTGCCGCCAATCATAATGCAAAGTGCAGTGGCGGCCCTCAAGCGCCAGTATCTATATCCGGATGACGATAACTTCAGATTGAGGGAAGCAGCGTCCAGCACCTATGGCGTTTCCAGGGATCAGGTCATCGCTGGCAACGGGTCGTCTGAACTGCTCGGACTGATCTACAGAGCTTTCCTCGCACCCGGCGACAAGGTTGCGATGATGTCGCCAGGGTTTTCGTTCAACCGCAAACTTGCCATGCTTCAGGGCGCTGAGTTCCTCGAAATCGGATGTCAAGCTCATTCCCTGCCAATGGAGCAATTGCTTTCCGGTCCGGCAAAAGACGCCAAGTTTATTATGTTGGCCAATCCAAACAATCCGACCGGAACATTCCTCCCGATCAGCGATATCGAACGCCTCGTAGCACAATCGGACCGGTTGGTTGTCCTTGATGAGGCATACGTCGACTTTGCACCCGATCACGGACTGCGCCTCATCAACCGGTATTCGAACCTTCTGATCTTGAGGTCATTCTCGAAAAGCTATGCCGCCGCCGGCATTCGCGTCGGTTTCGGTTTCGGTCACCCTGAAATTATTGGAAGGCTGCGAAACATCCAGAACGTCTTCAACATGAACGTGATCGGGCATGCCGTTGGTATCAGCGTGCTTGCGCATCGCGGCGCCTACGCAGACAACCACAAGCACATCAAGGATGAACGAGAGCGAGTGACAGTTGCACTATCGCAACTCGGATTTTCCGTAACACCCTCCCGCGCAAATTTCTTGCTGGCCCGTGTGCCCGCGGGACAGGACGGCTCATGGTGGCAAGCAGCATTGGAGAGGCAAAAGATACTTGTCGCGTTTTTTCCGGACAAAGGCTTGGAACACTGTATCCGCGTCAGCATCGGCACAAAAGAGCAGATGGATGAATTTCTTGCTGCCGCTGGCGACATTGCTGGAAGCTTAAGGGTGCCAAGCTCCAGGGGCAGGGAAGCGTCAGGCTCTCCTTCTTCGTTACGCTGACGCTAATCGGCGATCACACACATCTCTTCCGACTTGCTTGGTGATCCCAGCAAGAAAACAGCCTGCTTTTAAAATCGGGGACTTAAAGAGTGACAAACGTCTTTCCTTCAAACCTAGCTTTCGGCATCTTCGATCATTTGGATGAGGATGGCCTCGATATAGGCCGGCAGTACGAAGATCGCCTGATCTTAGCAGAGGCGTGCGATCAGCTAGGGTTCTATGCCTACCATCTCGCAGAACACCACTGTACTCCCCATGGGAGAGGTCCATCGCCGAATCTGTTCTTATCGAGCGTCGCCCAGCGCACCCGGCGCTTGCGTCTCGGACCCTTGGTGATGCTGCTTGCGCTTTATCATCCGCTGCGTGCGTTCGAAGAGATCTGTATGCTGGACCAGTTGAGCGGTGGCAGGCTCGAACTGGGCATAGGGCGCGGTGCTCTCCCGACCGAATTGGGCTACTTCGGGATTGGTGCGGACGCGGTGCCGGGCCGTTATGCCGAAGCCAGCGAAATTCTTATGCAAATACTTGTTAATTCTAGGGAGGTCGGCACGCTATGCTATCAAGGCCGCCATTTCGATCTCAATGACGTTCCTTTGACGCTAAGACCTCATCAGCGTCCACATCCGCCCACATGGGTCGCTGCCAATCGACCCGAGTCCGCAGCTTGGGCCGCTGCGAATGGAACAAATATCGCGTGTGTAGGACCTTCCTCTTCCGTTCGCAAAACTACTGATGCGTTCCGCGCCTATCGAGAGGACAACGCAGGCGGGGGGGATCAAGGGCGATTTGTCGGATTGCTCCGCATGGTCGTGATTGGGCGTTGTGACACACATGCCTATTCGCTCGCGGCACCTGCTTACGCACGCTGGCTCAAGAGCTTCCAATTCCTTTACGAGCTTAACGCTATCCCCACTCCACCAAACTTGCCGCTGACCTTCGATGCGGCAGTCGAGAGTGAATTGTGCGTGGTAGGATCAGCAGAGTCTGTGCGAAAAGCTCTGCTAGATCAGTTGGAAGAGGCAGGTGCCAACTACTTGCTTTGTCAAATGGCATTTGGAAATCTGCCGCTAAATGCTTCCCTTTACACCGCGAGGACGATTCAGTCCGAAATCATGGCTCGACTTGGCTGACCATGAAATTCGCGGTCTGAGGTTAAATCGTTGTGCAGCGCTCTCACACTCATGTGCTCGAGCTTGCACGTGGTGGGGCGGGCAATCGGGAGGCGGCCAACTGACGACGAGCAGGCGGCACAGAATACCAGCTTTGTGCGTTGGCTGGCGGCTGGGCCATCGTGTGAACATGCACGATCCTAAGGAGAGGGTAGCCGAGCGCGTCACGATGCCGGCACGCGTCTGCTCGTCGCGCTGGCGCTAGTCGTTGCCCATAGCCAGCCGCAGGAGGTTCTTCTCGCCCGGGGCGGCGTCGGTGCGGCGCCCACTAATCCAGCTTCATCAGCGGCCCGTCGGTGGCAAAGCCGTCACTCGCTACGGCGCTATTGAGGGCGCGCTCGCGAGCGGCTTTGCGACGCCCAGCCAACACCTCCAGCGAGCTCGCCCGATGATGGTGGTGCACCGCGGTCGGATACGATGCTGGAGGAAATCGTTCGCAGCCGGTCTTCACGAATTGCGAGGAGTGCTCGTTCTTGAATGCTGGCTGCTTGCCGGATGCGGTGGCCTGAGTGGTCTGCCGACACGCCCGAAAGTCAACGCCACTACCACAAGGCCGCCAAGATGTCAGGTCTGAGAGCCAGCTTGGACGGTGGTATCGTGTTCGGGAAGGTGGTCGAAGGAGGCGTAGTTGAGATAGTAGAGTTTGGAATACAGGCCGCCCATGGCTATTAACTCATCGTGGTTGCCAGTCGCAATAACTTGGCCATTCTGAAGCACGATGATGCGGTCGGCCCCCCGGACCGTGGCGAGACGGTGGGCGATGACGAGGCCAGTCCGCCCTTCAAGCAGCTTGATCAGAGCCTTCTGAATCTGCAATTCCGTGTAGCTGTCGATATTGGCGGTAGCTTCGTCGAGCACGAGGATCTTGGCGTCAGCGACGAGGGCGCGGGCGAAACTGATAAGCTGGCGCTGGCCGAGAGATAAGTTGTCGCCGCGTTCGCCAAGTTGGGTCTCATACCCGTCGGCGAGGCTCATGACGAAGTCATGCGCGCCGACAGCCTTGGCCGCCTCGATCACCTTGTCGCGCGTGGCTTCCGTCTTCTGGTATCGAATGTTCTCGAAGACCGTCCCGGTGAACAGGAATGGCTCCTGCAGCACCATGGCGACCTGGCGGCCGAGCGATTCCTGGGTGAGGTCGCGTACATCATGTCCGCCGACCAGCACCTGACCCTGCTGAACATCATAGAAGCGGTGGACCAGGGCCATCGCACTCGATTTGCCAGAACCGCTCGGTCCGACTAGTGCGACCGTCTCGCCCGGATTGACCTTGAACGAGACATTTTTCAGAACCGAACGGTTCGGATCGTAGCCGAAGGTGACGTCCCTAAACTCGACCGAGCCGTCCATTTCGGGCGAAAGCACCTCGGCATTGGGTTTGTCCTTAACATCGATCTTGACGTCGAGCACATCGGTCAGGCGCTTGCCTGAGGCCATGGCGCGCTGCATGACCGAATATTGCAGGGTGAGTGAGCGGATCGGGTCAAAGAAGCGCTGGATGTAAAATAGGTAGGCTACCAACACGCCCACATCTATACGGCTATTCATGACCATCGAGCCGCCGACCACAATAACGGCGGCCAAGGCGAGGCCGGTGATGCCATCGACGATGGGCACCATGACCAGTGCATATCTGGCAGCGATCAGGTGGGTCCTGAGGTTGGCATGGGCCCGATCGTCAAAAAGACTGAAATTCACCTGCTGGCGGTCCATTGACTGTATGGTCCGCACGCCGTGAATGGCTTCGGCCAGCGCGCCATTGACGACGGAATTGGTTTCGTGTGCAGCCATGAAGGCGTCGCGGGCACGCGGCAACCAGACAATGCGGACGATCACCAGGATCGGCAGAACCGATAGCGTCAGGAGGCCGAGGCGAAAGTCGAGCCACAGCATTACGAAAACGATGCCGAAGAGAAGCGCAACATCGCCTAGGGAATATACCGAGGTTTCCAGGAACTCCTGTATGGAGTTAACGTCGCCTTGCAGGCGCGACATCAGGCGTCCGACCTCGGTCTTGTCCATGAAAGAGAGCGAAACCTTTTGCAGATGGCCAAACATGGCGCGGCGGATGTCGAACAGGACAGTTTCGGCCATTTTCCCATCCAAGGCTTCCTGCATGTAGCCGGCGGCGAAATTGACCAAAATCGCCGAAAGGAACGCGCCGACGGCCGCAAGCTGGGCTGAGCGATCGGGCCTTGCCGGGTTCATGCCGAGGTCGATCGCGTAGCGGATGATCAAGGGGATGAGAAGCTGCGTCCCGGTGAAGATCAGCATCGCGACAATCGTGACAACTACCTTTGCCCGGTAGGGATGGACGAAGCCCCAGATGCGACGGAGGATGCTCTTGTCGAAAGCCCGGCCGAACATCTCCTCCTCGATCCGGTGCGAGCCGACGACCGCGCGCGGAGGGCGTCTCCCGTCGTCACGTTCGGCTTCGAGTTCGCCGCGGCCCTGGTCCATCAGCGGGCGCCCCCATCCTGGCTAATAATGCTATCACCCGGGCGCGTCTGGAGATCGTAAAGGGCCCTGTAGCGTCCCCGCTTCGCCAGAAGCTCTTCATGCGTGCCGCGTTCTACGATTTCGCCTTTATCGACAAAAAGGATTTGATCGGCATGCTTAAGCGCACTCAGCCGGTGCGCGATGATGATCGTCACCCGATCCTTTGCGAAGCGCCGCATCGCCGCGCGAATGCGCAGCTCGGTGCCGGCATCGATCGCGGCCATCGAGTCGTCGAAAATGATGACGGAGGGGCGCAGCATCATGGTGCGAGCAATCGTGAGACGCTGGCGCTGGCCGCCAGAGAGAGAAACGCCGCGTTCGCCCACGACCGTCTCATACCCTGCCGGGAGTGCGAGGATGTAGTCGTGGAGCTGGGCGAATTCTCCAGCGCGTTCAATTCGCTGTCTCTTCGCCCAGGGATCGCCATAAGCGATGTTGTTCTCGATCGTTGTGGTGAATAGGAACGCATCCTGCTGTACAACCGCGACCGCCTTGCGAAGGCTCTCGAGGGTGACATTGCGTATGTCCTGGCCGTCCAACGTGATGGCGCCACCGGTCACGTCGTAAAAGCGGGGGACCAGATGAGCCATCGTCGATTTGCCGGAACCCGGCGGACCGACGATCGCGATCGTCTCGCCTCTCCGGGCCTCAAAGCTGAGGTTCTTCAGAATGGCGCGGTTTTCGGCGTTGGGGTAGGCAAATGAGACATTGTGGAAGCGCAGAGTGCCGTCACTTATCTCAAGCGGTCTGGCCTCGAGAGCATCCCTGATGGTGATCTCCTGATCGAGGAGACCGAAAAGCCGCGAACCGCAGCTAGAAGCGCGGGCAAACGCATTGACCATGAGACCGATCTGGCGGACTGGCATTTGCAGCATGGTCATGAAGGTCAGGAAGGTCGCCATGGTTCCGACGCTGATCTCGCCAGCGACGAGCTTGTTGCCACCGATCCCAAGCACCAATCCCATTGCGAAAAAGTAGGACAAGGTCATCGCCGACGTGTTGGGTACGTAGATGTCAACGAGATCGTTGGCGAGGTCGAGCGCGTTCTTGGAAGCGCCGTCGAACTTCAGCATCTCATAGGATTGAGCCGCAAAAGCGCGGACCACACGGATACCTGCGAGATTTTCCTTCATCACGCGGCTTAGTACCGAAAGGCGCTCATAGAGGTCGAGCCAGGTGGCGCGCAGCCTAAGCTGTGTGGTCGATGAGCGCCAAGCGACAAAAGGCACGAAGCTGAGCGCGGCCAAGCCGAGCATCGGATCGGTCGAGATCATCATGTAAGCGCCAATCCCGATCAGCATCGTCAGCAGGAGCACCCGCATGAGCCCGGTGGAAAAATACATCCGCACGCCTTCGAGATCGAGCATTCCGGCGGTTATCAGATCGCCTGAATGGACCCGGTCGTGAAAGGAAAAGCTGAGACGCTGGATCTTGTCGTAGTAGGCGAGCCGCAATTCGTACGCGACATGATGCCCGACGGCTTCGGCAAAATAGTTCTGCGCCATCGTGAAAACGCCGCGTAGCGCGCTGACGGCGAGCAGCAGGAGAGCCGGGGCCCAGAGCGCTTGTCCTGCCGCAGCCCCCGCGACACCGCCCCCGATAGCTGTCTGGGTCTGGTCGACAGCCCGGCCGAGAAGCTGGGGAATGAGCAACTGGAGGATTGCCGCCATGATCGTCGAGCCCATAGCGAGGGCGACCTGCCACGGATGGCGCAGATTCATACGCGTGATGCGCAACAGCGTACTCAAATCCCGGCCCCAGCGCGCCGCTTCAACATGGGCCAACGAATTCAGTGCGTTCGTTGCGCCGCTGACAGCTTCACTGTTCACGGGTGTATTCCCGACTGCATTTTGCGCCTTCGAGGAAAGCCGAAGCAGACATCATCAAAGGCATCCGCCATTGTTAATCCCGTCCTCAACCTGCAGCCGTGCCCGTTCCCACAAGCCGAGCCGCCGCTTGACTTAGTGGCATGTCGATCACCGTGATTCCGCTTGCCGCAAGAAAACGCGCTTCGTTTCTGGTCAGGGTTTCCGCGTCCATTACGGTGCAATAGGGACCGCGGGAGCGCTTCATGATCTGTCTGGCGTAGGTGCGCAGCATCTGATCGTTGAAGCGGCAGCCAACGAAGAAAAATCCACGGGTGATGCGCCGTTCCTTCACAGCGTCTGGGATCGGTGTCTGGATATCAATTTCGGACAGGACTTCGACGTAGTCGGAATCTGCGACGAGAAAGTTTTGCGCGGGCGTAATACTCCCGTGAGGTGAATAGAGAACCGTGTTGGCCCCCAATCGGGGGTCGAGCTCCCTCCCGGACAAATCGTAGGTTTTCGTCCAAATGTTGCCGATTTCATTCGCGCGCGTGACGCCTTGTATCTCAAGGACGTCCGTTCGACCGGTCTCTACCAGAGCCGTGCGCATCGCGCTGTCATACCAGCTGTCGATGATGAGGGAGAGTGGCAGCCTTGCGAGCCAGGCGTGGAAGGGGGTCGGCCCCACCGGCGCTGCGAATATGTCGGTCATCCAAGCTTGAAGCGTCCGGCGATGCCGGCGCTGTTCGATGAACTGTGCAACCGACCACATATTGGTGCGGATCCTGGAAGGGGCTGGAGCCCGTGCATTGAGTGCCGCGGCAACAACCTCCGGGGTATGCGGCACAGGCGGTTCCACACAGTTCAACTCAAGAAGACCCGGACCGAGATAGGGGATCACCTCATCGGCGGCGAGCGCTTCCTTCGCCAGGTCAAGCAGCTTTTCAGCAAAACTGTCCCGCACAATGACGAGGTGGCCCGATGTCAGGATCGTGTTCATCTCGTTTCCTCGCGACGCACCTAGGGGCAGCATCAGCCCTCTTCGGAAATCTTCCTTGCCTCGACGGTGATCGGCAGACGCGTATCATGTGGGAGATCGGGTAGGAGGAGCCGCCACCCGTTCCTGAGCGTGACCGTTCCGCCCCACAACTCTTCCTTCTCGAGTTTGATGATCGGCTCTTCGAGGTCCTTTTTGGGGACATACGCTGACAAACCAGCATCGGTCCTGCGGATCATGACTTTCATCTGGCCGTCCCTTCATTGGTATTGCTTTCAGCACTGCAGGGCGCCTCGGCCTCGTCGAGGCTCATCAGTTCACGCGCTCGCATACCGACTACGGTGCCACGGTCGATCCACTCGACCGCATAGATGAAGAACTGCTGGAGAAAGGTGCCAATGTCGCGCACATATCCCTCGTCCCCCTTCCGCACGAGATTTTCGCCGATCTCCCTGCCAGGATAGGTGCCGTCATTCTTTATGTGGCGAGTGGCACGTACCCGCTCTCCCGGCATGAATCGTGGAGGCCTGCGGATTTCGATCTCCTCTTCGCGTCCGAGCGACATGTCCGTTCCCTGATTTCTCTTGCGGCTGAGATTGCGAACAAGGCGTTCCAGGCGTCCTGCGTAGGCAGCCCCCAACCATGTCGGCAGTCCAATGTCCGTTACGCAGGAACGCAGGTCTTCGGCACCGGACATACCGAGGCACATTGCTGCGCATCGAAGACCCCCTCGCATTCGGTGCACTTCTGTGACTCGATCACGTAGCTCTCGCCTTTGAACTTGATCGCGCCGGAAGGACATTCGAATTCGCAGGCGCCGCATTGGGTGCATTGGGATGCGATGATCTTGAAAGCCATTTTAACTCCTGGTCCGAATGAATGAGACAGCTCAGGCCGTCGCCGCGAGTGTGGGGGTCCCAGATGCGGCGATGTAAATCGCGCTGATTGCTGTCTCGATATAGTCATGGGCACAGGCGTCGGTGGCTCTGATTCCAGCCTCCGCGAGCTGATCCTGCGGGCAATTTCCAATCTTGGCGCACAGCACGATATCTACGCCTTGAAGCGCTGCGATGACGCCATCGAGGGCGGCTTCTGCGCCCCAGCCGCCAAGGCAATACTTGTCCACCTTCCGATGCCCGACGAAGCTGATCCCTTTCAGCGAGGCTTGATAAACCTGGAATTCCTTCGCATGGCCGAAATGCTCATTGACGCGGCCGCCGCCCTTGGTCGCCACCGCGAAGAGAAGGGACTTGCCGGGGCTCGCTGCCTTGACCAATCCGATCGCTTCTCTCCTAGCCTCGACGTGATCACGGCGCTCCTCCGCGACCAGCTCCCGATAGGCCTTGCGTTTGCTGGCATCGTAGGTGACCTCGCCGGGAATCCGGTCGACTGTGAATTCCTGGCCACGATCATCTCCGAGCAGGCCCACGGCATCTGCCCGGCACTGCCGGCAGTGGCGCATCAACTGGGCGCCGTTTTCGACACGATCCTGAAGAGCCTTCATCTCCATTGCGTTTGGGCCGCGCTGCCCGGTCAGACCGTAGTGCGTGCCGTGGGCCGGGTCCGAAATCAGCGGCATAAGGTTGTGCAGGAACGCGCCTCGCTCCTTAATCCATCTATTCACCTCGATCAGATGCTCATCATTCACGCCCGGGATCACCACCGAGTTGATTTTGGTGAGGATGCCCCGCGCGGTCAGCATCTCCAGGCCCAACATCTGCCGCTGGTGCAGGATCCGGGTGGCTTCAATGCCGACGTAGCGGCGATGATCGTGAAAGATCCAAGGATAGATCTTTGCACCGACCTCAGGGTCGACCATGTTGATCGTGATCGTCACGTGATCGACATTCATGTCAGCAAGCTCATCGACATGGTCGGGCAGCGCCAGCCCATTCGTGGATATGCAAAACTTGATGTCTGGGATTTCCCTGGCGACCCTGGCGAAGGTCGCCTTCGTCTTCTTCCAGTCGTAGCAGGCGTCGCCCGGTCCGGCGATGCCGAGCACGGAAAGCTGCGGCACCTCATTGGCGACCGCGATCACCTTGCGTAGCGCCTGATCGGGCGTCAGCTTTTCAGAGGCCACCCCAGGCCGGCTTTCGTTGGCGCAGTCATATTTGCGATTGCAGTAGTTGCACTGGATGTTGCAGCCCGGCGCGACCGCGACGTGCATACGCGCGAAATAGTGATGCGCCTCTTCTGAAAAGCAGGGGTGATCCTTGATCTTCTCCCAGACAGCCGGATCCGTGTCGTCGGGCTTTGTCGACGAGCCGCAGGACGAAGACGCGCAGCCACCGGGTTTTATGGTGCCAAGCAACTGGTCACCGAACGTCGTGCTGAGGCTCTCAAGCGAAATTGCCGGTGCAGACATGAACGGCTCCGTTGCTGCGTGACGTCGCAGTTCAAAGCGCAAGAGCTATGCCAGCTCAAAGAGCTGTTTCGGTTCACGAATAGGCTTCTCGTGTCAGATTCCTTCGGATTGCTCCGACACACCTTTGTCGGGCTTACGACAGTGGACAAGCAAATAGGGTCGCGAGGCTAGCAGCCTCGGGCGCGCAGAGTGTGAGCGAGACCACTCCGGGCTGCTTACGCTTGACGTCATCGCGACGTCTGGAATTTCTTCACCTTGATACCATGCCGGCCCAGGGCGTAGCCGATTTGCCATGGCGTGAGGCCGAGGATACGAGCCGCCCTGGCAGAACCCAACCGGCCTTGTCAATTGCGTCGATCAGCCGGTTGCGTGCCGTCAGATGCGGGCGACAAGCGGCATGGTTCGGATGCGGCCGTAAGAGGAGATACCTTGCTGCGGAGGCGCCGATGCGACTGGCCGGCAGCCGCAATTCGCTTGATCTGTTACGGCCTGTGATATGAGGCGGCGAGTGCCTGATTGAGGTGCGTGGGTATTGCCGGCAGTGGCGGCAATCTCCGGCTCTCCTTCAGCGTCCAGGACGACGATCGCTCAATTACCCGTCTGCAGAAACGTGGGCAGGACGTTCACGACAATTGGCCAGCGTGTGGCGAGCGTAATCTCCAGCTCGCTCGGGGCGGTCAGCACCTTCACATATCGTAGAGTCCCTGAGCGGGTATCTGCTTAGGGCATGCTCGATGGGCGGTTCAGGCCTCGTCGACCCGATCTGCGGCCCGGTGGCTCATAGAGACGACTTCAGCGGTTGTCGTCCAGAGTGAACCTGCATTTTTTATCTGAGGCTGAATTATGCAAGAACAGTATTCGTGCAATTTCTCTTCATTTAGAGGCGATTAAAGCAAAGATTGGCATGGCCGAGACTCAGCTGTACTGGATGATCGCCGCCTTAAGTGTGCGTGCGCCGGTCATCCGAATTTAAAGAGGATTCCGAAACCGCCGCGTGGATAGTTCCACTCGATCTCACCACTCGTCTCGCACAAAATCCGGCAGGTGCCGCACTCCATGCAGCCGTCGGCAGTGATCTCCACTTGACCCTTGTCGTTCAACTCATAACATTTCGCCGGGCAGACGTGGGTCAGCGCGAGCAAATTCGCGCTCGGCTTCTGGTGCGGTCGCACTTTGATGTGCGGGCGGCCTGAATCTACCAAGTAGCGGTTCTGGTAAAGCTTGTCCTCGACACGTGACTTCGTCGCTGCGCTGGTCATATTGTCTCCCCTCAGCGCCACGCCAATGCAAGGCGGACCGCGTCGCTGACCAGCCCCCAGCGCGAGCGCGCCTTGATGAAGGCCGCCGTGGTCGCCTTTTCCTTCTCGATCTTCGGCGTGCCGTCGACACGCATGAAGTTCTGCGCAGCTTGCGACATCAACCGCGGATAAGTCGTGAAATAATTGCTGGAATTGGTGTGGAGCAAGGCCGGCATGTCTTTGTATTTCCTCAGGTCCTTGACCACGAAGGACTTGTCCAGCATGGCTTTGTAAAGGCCGAGATTCCGTTTGTTCATCGGACCGTTGCGGGTCTTGACCTCGACGATTGCCTCAGCCGCAATGCGGCCGGAGGTCATGGCGAGGTTCGAACCCTCGCGGTGAATGGCGTTGTTCAGTTGCGCGGCATCGCCGACCACGACCCAACCATCGCCAAAGAGCTGCGGAATAGCCTTGTAGCCGCCTTCGGGAATGAGGTGTGCGGAATATTCTTTCACTTCCGAGCCGGCGATCAGCGGCCGGATCGAAGGATGGCTCTTCAAGGCATCAAGGAGAAGGTAGGGGCTCTCGACCATCGCGGCAAAATCGGAGACGAGGCAGCCAATGCCCAGTGAGATGGACTCCTTGTTGGTGTAGAGGAAGCCGAGCCCGGCCATGCTGCGGGAGGTCGTGCCCACCGCCTCGATCACGCAGCCCTCATCGCCCTTTACGCCGAACCGCTGCTCAATGACCTCTTCGGGCAAGAAATGCATTTCCTTAACGGCGAGGGCCACGGTTTGCGGCTTTGGCATCTCGCGCAGGCCGGCTCGAGTGCCAAGCAGTCCGCAGACACCTTCTGCGAGAACGACCACGTCCGCGTAGATGGCTCCGCCCGCCCGGTCTGTGCGGACGCCGATCACCCTGTCCTTGGCATCACGGATGAGTTCCGTCACGGTCGTCTCGCACAGAACGGTCGCGCCGGCCGCGCGCACCTTACGCGAAAACCATTTATCGAATTGGGCACGGATGATCGTGTACCGGTTGGGCTTCGCCTCATTGAAGTCGTCCGACCTATAGTGAATCCCTGTATGGGATGTGTCGTCCATCACCCAAAGCCGCTGTTCAACCAAATGCCGCTCGAGAGGCGCATCATCCCGGAAATCCGGGATGATCTTCTCCAGCATGTTTGCGTACATGATCGCACCCTGGACATTCTTGGAGCCCGGATATTCACCCCGCTCCAACTGCAGCACCTTCAGGCCATGGCTGGCCATGGTGTAAGCAGCTGCGTTTCCGGACATGCCTGCCCCAACAACAATGGCGTCGAAGTTTTCCTCGATCATGTCCATCCCCTTAGCTCGAAAGCTTATCGCGACTGTGGGGCGACAGCCGCCGGGTGAAGGCTTCCGTCAGTGCGGGCAGGAAGCGGATCGCGTCGGTGACGATTCCGAGGTGAGCGAAATCGAAAATCGGCGCGTTCGGGTCGGTGTTGATGGCCACGATGAGATCCGCCCCCTCCACGCCAACCCGATGCTGGACGGCGCCGGAAATCCCGGCCGCTATGTAAAGCTTCGGCCGGATCGTCTTGCCAGTTTGGCCGATCTGCCGATCAGCTGGCATCCAGCTCTTCTGGACCAACGGACGCGAACAGCCGTGCTCGGCGCCGATTGCTCGTGCGAGGTTCTTCACAAGCTGCAGGTTCTCCGCCGCGCCAAGACCAAGGCCTCCGGCAACCACGACGTCGGCATAGGCAAGGTTTGCCTTCGCCGACTGATTGTCCGGCAGGAAGCCGAGGACTTTGGTAGCGATCTCGTCCTCGGCAAGCGAAAGCTTGTGCCGGATGACACGCCCGACCGGTTTATCCGTCCGCTGCGGCATGGGCATGACCCTCGGCCGCACGGTCGCCATCTGCGGGCGGAAATTGAGCGTATAGATCGTGCACAACAAGGAACCGCCGAAAGTCGGACGCGTGGCGGCGAGCGAACTGTCGGTATCCACATCGAGTTCGGTGCAGTCGGCCGTGAGCCCCGTCTGCAAGGTCGTCGCCACGGAGCCGGCAAGATCCCTGCCCAGTGTGGTGGCACCGAGAAGAAGGATTTCGGGCTTGTGGGTATCGACCAGATCCGTCAGCGCCTTGGTGAAAGGTTCATTCCGATAGTCGGCGAGCAGGGGCGCCTCGGCGATGTAGACAAGGTCAGCGCCATACGCGAATGCTTCGGCAACGGCGTTCCCGACGGCCTCTCCCGGCGGTCCAAGCACGACGCCTGCAAGCTGGACCTGAAGCTTGTCTGCTAAGTTGCGGCCTTCGCCGAGCAGTTCGAATGATACCGGATGGACCTCGCCACGTTCGAGCTCGATGAAAACCCAAACGTGCCGATAGTCCTTGAAATGGGCGGGCAACTCCTTCTTTATGCCGGCGCGGCCGGCGGCAGGGCGAGGGGTTTCTCCGTTCGCGGTCGACATCGTTTTGCTCCTTGCCGTCACGCGCCGCCGTTAAAGGCGAGCTCATGTTCCAGCGCCGGCTGGCGGGTGAAGATTGCGGTGATGAGTTCGTCAGCGACATCGCGCAAGGCCTTCTCGGCGGTGTCGATTTGTGCCGCCTTTTCAGCTCGAGCAGTAGGGGCGAAAACACGTTTGACGACCGTCGGTGAACCGCGCAGGCCGCATTTGGTGAGATCCTCAATGCCGGCGTCGGCCGCGCTCCATTTCAAGACCTGGCTGCGCGCGGCGCACAAGGCGTCCTGGATCGAGCCCCGGCGGATCTCGTTTGTGCCTTCCAGCATGGTGATGAGGCAAGGGAGCCTGCTCTTCAGCATCTGTGTGCCGCCTTCGGAACGGCGCTCGACCTTGATCTCGCGTGCAGCAAGGTCGACAGAAGGGATCTTCGCGACATAGGTCAGTTGCAGGAGTCCGAGGCGCTTGGCGATGCCGGGCCCGACCTGGGCGGTGTCGCCATCGATCGTCTGCTTGCCGGTGAAGACGAGGTCTGGCGTGCCGAACGTCTCGCCAATCTTCGCGATTGCCTGGGAAAGGGCGAACGAGGTTGCCAGCGTGTCGGAGCCGGCAAAATAGCGGTCGGTCAAGAGCACCGCTCGGTCGGCGCCGTAACCGAGCGCCTTGCGCAGCGCGTCCTCTGCCATGGGCGGACCCATGGTGAGCACAGTGACTTCGCCGCCATGTGCGTCGCGCAGTCTGAGCGCTTCTTCGAGGGCGAACAGGTCGTAAGGGTTGATGATGGTCGGAACACCCTGGCGCATGATCGTGTTCGTGACCGGATGGACCCTTATCTGTGCCGAGTCCGGCACCTGCTTGATGCAGATTACGATGTGCATTGGCGGTTTCTCTAGGCTCCTGTCCGGGTCCGGCATTGCGGTTATCTCCTTTGTCCGCATTATTCGTGCCAAGTCTCTTGCGCTCCCCCTTTCCTACAACTTCGGCTGGTTGCTTCTGACGGCGCTGTGGTGATGACCGCATTTGGCGGCTGCTCGACATTGTCGCGTCGCACCCTTGTCGCCGATCATTCCCGTCCGAACCGCTTCAGTACCGACTCGAACGGAACAAAGGTGTGACCCGGCGCGGCAGGTTTGTTCGGATCGTGGTCCTTGAGCACCTTGAAAATCCGATGCGTGAGCGGCGAGGAAATCGCAAAGTCCTCGTAAGCTCGTTCGAGCGTCGCGCGCACCCTCGCGGCAATCACCTGGTCGGGCAGACCGGAGAAATCTTCTTCGGCGAGGTATTGGCCCACACGCTTCATGATATGGAGCCGCGAGACATTCAGTACCTTCGGGTCATAGGCGACGCCTAGGACTGAGAAGAATTCCTCTGCAGCCGACAAGCGCTTCAGTCGTGCGAGGATGTCGGTGACATCCGTGGGGCGGCTGTCAGCGGAACAATTCATTGCATTCTTCCTGGTCGCAAAACTGTGGCCTCTGTGCGCTCGCGCACGGCTGACTTGGACCCGCACAGCTCGATGAGGGATGCCTCGCTGCACATTCCATCGTAGAGCTCGACCAGTCGAGTTGCAGTGACGGTCGATTTGGTCTCGGTCGCCTCGCGCCGGACGCGGGCCACCATCGCGGCTGCCAGATCCGGGTCGAGATCGCGACCGCTTTCGCTCAGCACATGGGCAATCGCAGTGGCGCCGGAATGCTTGCCGATGACGATCCGCCGGCAGCGGCCCACGAGAGTCGGATCGAGCCCCTGATAAGTACGCGAGTCCTTCAGCAGCCCTGCGACGTGAATGCCGGATTCGTGGGTGAAAACATCGGCGCCGACGACCGGCTTAGTGGCCGCGGTCTGCCGGTGGGCGGCCCAAGCCACCTGGGCGGCGAGGCCGGGCAACGCGGTCAGCTCGATGCCGGTATCCGCGCCGCCGAAGACCGCCATCGCGGCGGCCACCTCTTCCAGCGCGGCATTGCCCGCACGCTCGCCGAGCCCCAGGACGGTGACGGAGGCATGGCGCGCGCCTGCGCGGATCGCGGCCAGCGTGTTGGCGCCAGCAAGTCCGAGATCGTTGTGCGCATGAAATTCAAGGTCGATTGGAGACCGCGCCACGAGCTGGGCGACAAGTTCGAAGGTCGAAAACGGGTCGAGAACACCGACTGTGTCGGCCAGCCTCACGCGGCTTGCGCCGGCGCGTGCGGCCGTCTCGATGACGCGGGCGAGATGATCCCGATTGGCCCGCGAGGCATCCTCGCAGCCCACCGCGACGAAGAAGCCGGCGGCGGCGGCGCGCCTGACCATATGATCGATGACCTGGAGCGCTCCCGCCTTGTCGAGGCCGAGCTTGGCGGCAAGTTGGATGTCCGACGCAGGCAGCGACAAATTGACCGCTTGGACGCCGCTCTCGATCGCTGCATCGAGATCCAACGACGTCATCCGGCACCAGGCCATGAGCCGAACCGGAAGACGCCGCGCTACCACGGCGCGAATTGTTTCCATCTCGTCGACGCCCATGACCGGCGTGCCGATCTCGATCTCTGTCACGCCAGCCGCCGCAAGAGACTCAGCGATCTCCAGCTTTTCCGTCGTGGTAAAGGCGACGCCCGGCGCCTGCTCGCCATCGCGCAAGGTCGTATCGTTGAGGGAGACATGACCGGTCATGACAGGCAGCCTGTTCTTCTGCGGCTCACGCATAGACCGGACTACCCGGCCCAGAACCGGAAAAGCTGCGCAGCTTCCCCACGATTCCCGGCATGACCTCGAGCACCCGGTCGATGTCCTCTTCGCTGTTTTCCCGCGCCAAGGAGAAGCGGACTGCCGCGTGTGGCGTTTTCATCGCGCTTAGGACATGGCTTGGTTCCAGAGAGCCGGAGGTGCAGGCCGAGCCAGAGGAACACGCGATGCCAATGCGGCTGAGGAGAAGTGGAATTCCATCACTTTCGACATGTTCGAAGGAGATGTTTGCGGTGTTGGGCAACCGTTGCAAGGGATCACCAGTGACACAGGTGCTTGGGATGCGTTGGAGGATCCCGCCCTCCAGGCGATCGCGGAGCGACTTTACCCGTGTGGTCTCGTCGTCCATGAATTTCAAGGCGAGTTCGGCCGCCGTGCCGAGCCCGGCTATGCCGGGCGTATTCTCGGTGCCAGCACGCCGGTTGTGTTCTTGGTGACCCCCCTTGATCAGCGAATGGAAATCGACGCCACGTTTTACGAAAAGCGCACCGATCCCTTTCGGCCCGTGCAGCTTGTGGCCGGAGAGCGACAGCATGTCGATTGCCGTCGACTTCAGGTCCATCGGAAGCTTGCCGACCGCCTGCACAGCATCGGTATGGAATAGGGCGCCCACTTCCTTGGCCAACTCGGAAAGCCTTGCCACGGGGAAGATCACACCAGTCTCGTTGTTCGCCCACATTATTGATACGATTGCAACCTGTGGGGTGAGGGCGGCCATATAGGCGTCGAGATCGAGCCGACCACGGCAATCCACCGGGATCCTGTGCACCTTGAGGCGGCGGGTCTTCTCAAGATGCGCGCAGAGCGTCAGCACGGCGGGATGCTCGACCGCGGACGTCACGATCTCGGTTCGGTTGGGCGCCGCCTCGAGCGCTGAAAGAAGCGCTGCATTGTCGCTTTCTGTCCCACCCGAGGTGAAAGTGATCTCATCCTCGAATTCCGCGCCGATCAGCGCTTGCAACTGCCTCCGCGCCTTTCTCACCGCCGCACTGACTGAGGCGCCAAGAGCGTGTGCCGACGAAGGGTTGCCGAATTGATCCCTAAAGAACGGCAACATCGCTTGTACGACCTCAGGATCGACCCGTGTGGTTGCGTTGTTGTCGAGGTAGACAGGCTTCATAGGTGCGATCCTCAGTTAAACAGAATGACGCGAGCGCCAGACCGACTCGTTGAGCCTCTGGCGCATGCCGTTGATGATCATTTGAACTGGCAGCGCGCGCAGGCGCCCGGAGTGTTTGACGTAAACCGGATCTCCGTCGATATGGACATGTTCGCAGTGGCCGTAGGTCAGCCCGCAGGTAAGGACGCCCGAACGCGATAACGCTACCGATGAGCCGAATTTGGCGCAGCGGCGCGATTTGTCCGCAAGCAGCTCGGGTGCCACCAGGAACCGAGCTGCTTCGGGAGGCGACGTTCTTTGAATCCTACTGGGAGCGAATGGCGGTCCCGAGATCGGCTTTGACCTTGTCTTGTTTTTTAGGACGGGGACATCTGTTGTGCCGGCCATATAAGTCTCCTCTGCCGCAAAATCACTCTGTCGGCCGCACAGGCGCTTCGGGCGTTTAACTGAAGGACTTGCCGCAGCCGCACTTTTCGCGCGCATTGGGGTTATCGAAGACAAAACCGGAAGATTGGAGCCCGGTGAGGAAGTCGACGGTCATGCCGGCTACATGGGGTTGGGAGCCCGCGTCCACGAACAGCTTGACCCCATCTATGTCAGTGATCGCGTCGCCCTCGCGCGACACGCTCTCCAGGCCCATTAAGTATTTGAAGCCGGCGCAGCCGCCGGCCTCGACCATAATGCGAAAGCCTTCCGCCGGCTCGCTGGCGCGGGAAAGAGCAGTCTTGAAGGCGGCAACAGCGTTGTCGGTGAGCGTAATCATGGCTCCATTCTCCTCAGTCCGGGACCTGCTTGCCCATCACGTCGCATGCACCGTGCCAAAGCGAAAAAACTTTTCAACACAGCGCGGCATCTCTCACACTGGTGCTTCTTGTGAGTGCATTGCTGCGAAGGTGTCGGCCAATCGACAGTCGGGTTTGTCGGGTCCGCCACGAGGGATGTTGGGCCTGAGTTCTTGGTTGAACTCACATCACCAAATACAGAACTTCTTCTGAGCTTGCCTCGGCGCAATTGGCACGGTTTTTGAAGCTCCGTTTGGCGAGACGGCAAGAGCATGCCGATCCACAATCATGCGATGGGTGCCATCGCGATGGATGGGGCGAAGCAGGGGAGCAACATGTCAGGACCGTGGTCAGATACGCGTTGTTTGGCAAAGCAGCGCCGCCCATGGCATCCGAATGCCCGCTTGGCCGATTGCGACAACATCCACACTCGCTCACCACCGCCCAGTAGCCGCCGACCGGCTCGATGGCATGCCATCGGCATGTGGCTGCTCGCTGGTTTTCGCATCGGTGCGACGTCGTGCGCACGCCGTCCAGCGACACCTTGTTCATGGGCCAGCAGCAGATCAGGATCGAGCATTTCGGCGCGCCTAATCGGCTGAAGATTCCCGGGCAGGGCAGATGATCCTCACACGTCGTAGAAACAGGGGTAAGCATGGACCAACGCGAGAAACCGTCGCCCGACGAAATCCGGCGGGCGTGCAAAGACAATCCGAAGATCCGGGAGCATGATCTCGCCGCTCGATTGGGCATTTCGGAAGCCGAGTTGGTCGCGGCGCATTGTGGTCACGGCGCGGTGCGCATCGAGCCGCGCGTCGATGATCTGCTGACCGGCCTCGAAGCGGTCGGCGAGGTGATGGCGGTCACCAGCAACGAAAGTGCCGTGCACCAAAAGATTGGCGTCTACGGCAAAGTGGTCACCGGCAACCAGCATGCCATACTGCTCGGCGACCAGATCGACCTGCGCATCTTCCCGAAAGCGTGGGCGTATGGCTTCGCCGTCGAGAAGCGCGAGGGAGCCGAGATCCGCCGCAGCCTGCAATTCTTTGATGCCACCGGCGAGGCGATGCACAAAGCTCATCTCACGCCCGCCTCGAACCTGCAGGCCTATCAGGATCTGACGGCAGAGCTTGTATCCTGCGACCAGGAGCCGATCATATCGCTCGAGGCGAGCGGGGCGCGCGATAACGCAGTGAGTCCAGACCACGCCACCACGGTCGACGACCTACGCGAGCACTGGGGCCGGCTAAGCGACGTGCATCAGTTCTACCATATGTTGAAGACACTGAAGCTCAGCCGCTGCCAGGCGATGCGTATGGCCGACGAGGATGACGCCTGGCTACTCGACAATGATGCCGTTGGCGCCCTGTTCCAACAGGCGGCGGAAGACGAGATGCCGATCATGTGCTTTGTCGGCAATCGTGGTTGCATTCAGATCCATTCCGGCCCGATCAGGTCGGTCAAGCAGATCGGGCCGCGGATCAATGTGCTCGAAGAGACCTTCCATCTGCACCTTAGGACCCATCGCATCAGCGAGGTCTGGGCCGTGCGCAAGCCGACGAGGGATGGTCACGTCACGTCCATTGAAGCCTATGGCGCGGACGGCAAGATGATCATCCAGTTCTTCGGCACGCGCAAGGAAGGCGAACGCGAGGGCAGCGACTGGCGGTTTCTGGCCGAGAGTCTGCCACGCGTTCCCGGTCCGACCTCCAGGGGTGTGTTGACTGCCGACAGGTCCTCGGATTGAACCGGCCGCGATAGGACTCAGCACCACATTCCGACAGCGGCTCGCGAGCAAATTTAGGTCCATGAGCGGAAAGGATGCCGTCGTAGCGCATGCGCATGGTCAGGTGATGCACGCCGGAATGGACCGCATCGATACAGTCAAGCTGGTCGCCGGTCGGCACCGGTGCGCACGAGTGCATCGCCGTCTGACCGAAAAGCCTTGCAGCGCCTGCGAGCGAAAAAACGCATACGCCATCAGCGCCGAACCGAAGCGCGGCTTGACCTTTTTGATATTTCCGATCGTCTCGCGCAAGCGCCGTCGGGTCTTCTCGGACCGCACCCGATCCTTGCGCTGGATCGCGTCGTTGCTCAATCCGGGCCGTGCGAGCGATCTACTCGCTCGTCGACCGGCAGGCTGTGCAGCAACAGCCAAGCCGAACAGGCCGATGTCGCGGGCTCGACAAAACCGACCACGGATGTCGGTTGTCGGACGTTGTCATAAGAATGATGGACAGGTGATCATCAGCGGTGGACCCAGCGCAGGCTGGCATTGCTTGGTGCAGCGCCATGGCTACCCCTATCCGGCACGCGACTTGCTTCGACAATTTGATCAGCAGGGCAGAGGTGATTGACCAGTCTCTCAACCCTAACGGGGATAAGCGGCCGCTTTGCTTCATGACCGGAGCGCGGCGGAGATGCCCCTCTGATCGACTTCGCAACCCATCTCATCCGCGCTGGTGCAGGTGGGCTGTATCAGGCGACAGAATCTAGAAGGCACCCGACAAGAGACGTGCCCATGCTGGAAATCGACTTTATGAACAGCGGTGCAATCTCAATCGAGCCATGAACGCCAATGTAGAGAAAACAAAATGGCGACCAACCTCGTTCCAGATCATGTCCCGCCCGAAATGGTGAGGGACTTCAGCCTGTTTACATCGCCAGGGATGCCACCAACACCCAACGGGGATCCACACGCAGCTGTCGCTTGCGTACATGACGGGCCTCCGATCTTTTACTCCCGCTACAACACGCAAGATGGCCGGGGTACCTGGGTCATCACCCGTGCCGCGGACCAGCGGAAGGTGCTGCAGGACGCAGAGACTTTTTCCAGCCATCGCAGCATCTTCTCCTCGATTCTGGGTGAAAACTGGCCGACGATCCCGCTTGAGCTCGATCCACCGGCCCATGGCGTCTTTCGCTCACTGCTCAATCCGCTGCTTTCGCCAAAGCGGGTGTTGGCTTTGGAACCGGCTGTCCGCGAACGGGCGGTCGAGCTGATCGAAAGGATCGCCGCGTCGGGAACAAGCTGCGAGGTGATGAAGGATTTTGCCTTTCCTTTCGCGGTGAGCACCTTTCTTCGCTTTCTGGGGTTGCCTGATGACCGACTCGATACATTCGTTGGCTGGGGGAAAGATCTGCTCCACGGCGACGATAAGGAACGACCTGTGGCTGCCCGGACGATCGTGGCATTCATCGACGAACTTGCAGCCATGCGCCGCGACGAGGCGGTTGACGATTTCATGACCTTTATCGTGCAGGCACAGGTCGAGGGCCGCCGGCTGACGGACACCCAAGTCCGCGGCATCGGCGTGCTTGTCTTCGTCGCTGGGCTTGACACGGTCGCAGCAGCTATAGGCTTTGACTTGGCGTACCTCGCACGCAACCGCAAAGATCAGCAATTGCTGCGGAGCGAACCGGACCGCATCCCGCTCGCAACCGAAGAATTGCTGCGGGCCTATCCGCCCATTCAGTTGATCCGCGTGGCCACGAAAGATATCGACTTCGAAGGCGCGCCGATCCGGAAGGGGGACTATGTTTCCTGCGCCACGATGATTGCCAATCGTGACCCGGCGGAATTCGAATGCCCCAACACGATTGATTTGGAGCGGGAGGACAACCGCCACGCAGCGTTTGGCTATGGTCCCCACCGTTGCCTTGGCTCACACCTTGCCCGGCGGGAGATTGTCATTGGCCTGGAGGAGTGGCTGGCGCGCATCCCGGCTTTCAGGATCAAGCAGGGTACGGCGCCGATAACTTCTGGCGGCCATGTGTTCGGGATCGAAAATTTGGTCCTGGACTGGTCTTAGGCCCGCCCCGAGCCGGGCACAGACAATGGAGGCAGCGCCATGCGCATCATCGTCCAAAAGGCCAAATGCCAGGGCCACGCGCGATGCGCGGCGCAAGCGCCGGACATCTTCAAACTCGATAATGACGGTTACATCCTGCCTGGTGACATTGAAGTTGCGGAAGGGGAGGAACTGCCTGCATCCCGAGGCGCGCGATCCTGTCCTGAACGTGCGCTGGAACTCACTCGCTGAGGCCTTTGGATCAGACGTCATTCAACTGAGAGTCTGGCGGGCTTGAACCATGTGGCCGCACTCAGCACGCGACCTCTGTCCCGCACGGTTCACGTCCAACTCTGCAGGGGCATTTCCGGCGCCAGTGTTCCCCATGAGGCGCAAACGGCAGGGCGGGGGCTCGCGAAACGCCTCTTCCAATCACAGAATCTGCAACAGAGCCGATGGACCAGACGAAAATTGCCGAACCCATGTTGCGGCAGGCCGGATCTCTGCATGATTGATAGGACAAACCAGGAGAACGCACCATATTTGCCCAACATTATGCCCGGCTTAGCACCGGCCGATGGCCGCAGATCGAGCTGGAGAGGAGATTCGACCAGCATGTGCTTGCCTGTGTGCTTTCACGTGCGCTCGAGGAGATCGAGGCCGGCGAGGCGACCGCGACGGAGGCAACCGGACTTTCGCGCGCCGAGCTGCGCGATGTCCTGTCCCGCTGTTTCCCTGCTTTTCCTATCAACGCGTTTGCCTTGGAAGAGGGGAGCGAGCCTGAGCCGGATCTGGAAGAAGAACTTCTGCGCGGACTGCTGCTGGCGCATGCCCGGCCCGACGACAAGGCAAGCGCCCGCTTCGCCAAGATCATCGCCCGGCGTGCCATGCGCAATGACCACCTCTGGCAAGACCTTAGCCTTTTTAGTCGAAGCGACCTCGGCCGCCTGCTCGCCTCGCATTTTCCGACGCTGGCGGCCGGCAACACCCAAAACATGAAATGGAAAAAATACTTTTACCGAAAGCTCTGCGAGGCCGAAGGCTTTTCGCTGTGCAGCTCCCCCAGTTGCCGGGACTGCAATGATTTCGAAAGCTGCTTCGGCCCGGAGGAAGGCGAAAGCCGCCTCACACGGATCAAGAACGGCGTCGCCTCGGATTGAGAGCTGCTTTCGTCAATTGTACAGCGCCAGCGCTCGCGCCGCGCCATATGTCTCTTGTCGAATGTCGACTGCCCCCTTCGAGGATTTGAATGCTGTGCCTGCTGTCCGATTGCTCGCGATGCTCGCTTCGGCGGGCGCCGTCATGATGGCGGTGCAGGATGCGACCCGCACCATCGCCGCCGAGCAACTGGTGTTCTCCGGGCCGTTGCTGCTCGCCTGCCTCGCGGTTGCGGCGCCTGGGCGGCCGCGGTTCACCGACGTCATTGTTCGCGCTGGTGCACAGTTTCGCCTCGCTCACCCATTGGGGCGACCAGATTGTCTCCGGCGTGGCCATCAATTTCGTTGCTGCCGGCTCCGCCATCATTCTCGGCCAGGTTCCGGCAGGGCGCGCGCTGGGGTTCCTGGAAGCTTTTCGAACTTTCTGGATCACGCCTCAACCCGAATTGCGTGTACTTGTTTGGACAAATTAGGTCACCAGACTCGGATTGAGGATAGATTCAGGAGGCTTCGAATTTCTAACGCTCGCGACCTCGCAGGTCGTTCACGTCAGCACGAAGGCGTTTAACTCTACGTGTCGTATTGGCAGCTATGCGCCCTATACTGGACGCCTAGCAGGGCTATTTCCAGGTCTTACAAGCGGATCGCAAAAGAAGCACCAGCGAGCCTGCGCCAGGCGCGTTCTACACACACGTGACGACGCCGCACTTTGTTTCGGCCCCAGCACGGAGACGCTCGGATCTATAGAACAGTAAGGCGCTTGAAGACGCAGGCTCCTCAGCCGGCATGCGGCTCAGGAAGATGCCGGTGCATCGCAGAGCCATGCCGAAGACAAGCAAGCGCCCGACCCTGTAGCCTGTAGAGAGAACGAAACGTTTAGAGCAGATGTAACTGGGCTTCCCGAGCGGGCTTAGAGCGGACGCAGTAGAATTCCTCAAGGCGGCCTATAAACTCACTCTGCCCCCCATAGCTAGGGTGACGAACCGCAGTTGCCTCAAGGCCGAGATCCGCCAAAGCTGCTTGGGCATCGCGTCCAATGGCAACAAGATGTTTCGGCCGTAAGGTGTCGATCAGCGCTTCCAAAATGGGCTTGCACGCCAGTCGCTCGCTACGGGTATGACACCGATTTGTCATCGGCTCATTGGGGCCATGCGGATGAAACGGAAAGACGTTCCAGAGAAAGATCGGTTGTTCGATTGAACGCAGCATCTGCCACACAACGGTAGCGGTGCGCTCGGCCACGGGGGGGCCTTTGGTCGCTCTCATAAGTGGTTCGGTACCGAGAAGTTCTGCGTGCCAATCAAGATGCGCTTCGTCAGTTAATGCCAGGCCCGTTCGGCGGCCACCCCGATAGCCAAGATCTCGAGCAATCCAGAAGGACTGAACCCCCCTCTCGATTGCTGCATTTAAGACGGCTTGCAGGTTCCGACGGCGGACGGCTGGCGCATCTTTGGCGTCACACTCTGGGCACGCGTCGGCGTAGGGATTGAACGCGTTGGCAAAATGGTAGGACGCGAGTTCTTCGACAAAGTCAGCTGGTTTCATGGCGCAAGCTCCTCCACCATCATATCACGTTTGTCTAGATCAAGGATGAGGCGCCCACGTCGATACTGGCGCAAAAAGCGATAGGCGGCGTTTCCTTTCAGGATCGCTTCTTCCCAAAGCCACAGCGGGCACTGCTCCGCTTCAAAACCTTGGACGAAACTCCTCACGGTCTTCAGCAGGTTGAAATCAACCTCATCGCGTCCCTCGAAGAACTGATGTTCCTTGGCTCTCGCGAAAACGTAGGCCGCAACACCTTCTTCCAGAATAATCGCGCGGGCACCGTCCTCGCCGTCATCGACTTTGGTCTTGCTCTTTCGTTTGAGCTTCAATAGAGCCCGAGTTACCGGCGACCAACCGAGGACGGCTGCATAGGCATAGTGAAAAGCGTCGTGAAAGCGATAGAAGTCTTCCACGACACTATTATCAGTCAGGCGGTCCCCGATATTGACGCCGTTGCAACGCTGATAGACGTATTGTTTGGAGCCAGAATTGCGCTCGAAAATCTCAATCGCGAGCTTTCGAGGCAGCTGCTCCTCAGAGGGGAATTCCAGATCAAACAGCGGAGGCGGAATGCGGTCCGTTGGCCAGCGATCCTGCGCCTTCCGCAGATTGTGAACCGCCGCGTCTCCCAATGTCACGCCTGCCTCGTTGGCTGCGTGCACCAAATTGCGGAAAATGATCTTAAGCTTTTGTGCAAAAGCGGTTGGGTCAACGTATGATAGGGCTTCACCGTCGCTATTGGTAAGATTGCCTACCGAATTAGCCAGTTTCAGAAGCGTTCGTGCGAATTCCGTCGTGGGCGCTGCAAGGTTAAGCGTCTGTTGCGGTTGCAGATTGACGAAGCGAAGCGCCTCGGTGGAGCCGGATTCGAATTCCTCTGCAATATCAGCTAGCCGGATATTGGCATGGGCTGCAATAACCGCGAGGTACCAAAGCGCATCACCGAACTCCTCGATGACACCGCTTTCGTACGAGTCGTAGGCCTTGGAGTCTCGCTGCTTCTTTTTCACCTCGCTAAGGAGACTGCCGGTTTCACCAAACAGTCCGAGGATTGGCAGGCTCAAATTTCTGGATTTCAGGCCTGTTCGATCCGTCTTGACCGCTAAATCTTGATATTCGTTTAGTGATAGAGTTGATCCATCCATCGCGAATCCCCCGCCAGACCAGATTGTCAGATGATCGCAGCGTAAGGAATCACAGAGGCGGAACTTCGGCGGGCTGTTGCTTGTCGGTAACAGGCAGTTCGGGGCGGTACGCTCGGTTGATCAGAGAACCGCAGTTGCGCTGAAGGCGCCAAACGCTCAGCGTCACCAATGCCCAGGCTCATCGACATACCCGCGCTCGGGCAACGTCTCCAGCCAACCCTCTATAGCGGCTCGCTGTCCGTCGGAAAATTGGCATTTGTGGTATGGCCCTTTTTTGATCAGAAAACGCACGTGCTCCGGGATGATTGGAGCCGATTTCCCGAAATAAGCGAAGTCGGTCGCAAGCATGACCTTTTCCGTCTTACCGGTATCGCGTTCCCTGTTTCCGACACTCAGACTGCCATCGTCTTCGCTATGGAAAGAGTCGATCTGCTGGAATGTGCCGTCGTTCCCGGTGTGGTAGATGTTGTCGCCATAGCGATGCATCATGTTGCCGTTCATGTTTGGCTTTTTGCGCGCGAAGCGCGGATCTGACCAATAGCCGTCGAAGGAGGTGATTTCCGATATTCGCATCCAGTAGACGAGGCGGTCAGTAGCCTGCAGGTCCGTCGAGCCTGTTCCGATTATGAGGTCGCCTGCGCTCGCAAATTTTCGAATCATCGGCTTGCAATTTGCTAGCGTACATACGCCCCAGAAGGGGTTCGGCGCAAAGCCAAGGTCATGTTCGACGACGTAGGAGTAGATTCGGGTCACGGCTCAGCACTTATTGCGTTTGATGCGAGGTTTTGACCTTTGCACCCCGCCTGGCTGTTCCCAGACATCCGTCTCGCCCTTAAGCGTCGGGGTCAAGACTTTGGAATCGCTGTCAACTGTGGTGGCGTATTTTCCGATCGATTCGGGGACACCGCCTGGACCTTCCTCGTCCGCGCGCAACCAAATTGCCACGACCCGAATGCCGGCGCCGGCAAACGCCATCGTCCGAGCATCAATGGTACCGCCGTCTTCTGGGGCGGCCGGAAGCCCGATGACGCCGATGTCAGTGTGCGGGTCGATCGAGGAAACAGCGTAGGGAACATCGTATCGTGGATTGTATCCTGCCGCTTGCAGGATCGCCTCGATTTTTGCGCGGTCGTCGTTATTGAGGTGTTCGTTGAAAACGTAAGCGTCTGCCATTCACGATCCTCCTAAGGCTTTAAAGGCCATGCTCGCAATGACGCCGGATATCGCAGCAACCGCGACACCGCCAGCAAGTGTCAGTATTCCGAGTGCGTAGGAAATGCGTCGCTCGATTTGATCCATCCTTTTGTTGATCGAGTTGAGCGATGCGGTCTCGGTCGGGAGTAACCCCATCAGAGTCGTGTCGATCCCGCGAAATCCGGGTTTTTTCCGGGCATATTGTTCCGTCGCGCCATTGAGACGCGCAAACCAGATCAGGAAGGCGTCTTGGTCGCACCGCACCGTCACTGTCTGCGGCCCCGCGTTGAAAACAGCGAACAGAAGCTTTCCCTTGTAGCCCGGATCGACGTGAAATCCGCTTACATTCACAAGACCGCTATTTTTTAGCGTACTCTTCATGTTGATGAAGCCGAGGATATCATGCGGGAGTGTTACGAACTCTCGCGTGGTCAAATAGGCGAACTGCCCGGGCGGTATCACGATAGGCGCCTTGTGCTCTAAGCGTTCAACCAGGCCCGGCTTGCGGGTGTCTCGACCTTCGGGGCTGATGAAAGCCTCGTCACCGATCCGCAGAGTATAGGCCGCGCAATCGACCCGCTGCGGGTCGAATGGCGCAATCCAGCCGCCGCCATGTTCAGCGATGAGGTCACCCGATAGAAACATCTACGTCTCCTGTGCGTAAACCTGCTTGCGCGCAAGCTGTCGTCGACGATCGTCTACGAGAGCGTCGAGATCAAAGCCAGCCGCTTTCGCGCTGCACACGATCCACTCTGAAAGCGCAGCGTTTGCGGCAAGGGCGATCGCACGGAATTCCTCGAGATGATCAATCTTCTCGCATGCGTCGGCGAAACGTCCAGCGTGGTCGGTAAAGTCGAGGTCGGAGATCGCATCCCCGATCAATCCTCCTGTTCCTACGTCCGGCAACGCTTGGTTCAGGGCGTTTGCAGCGCTCAGCGCAACTAAAAACGCGTCGACAAGTGTTTCCCTTCTGGTTTTGACTTCGGCATCACCCCGAGCAAACCGTCCCGAGTATTTCGCGAAATGCAAACCGTAATGCTTCAGCCGATCCAGGCGCGACATCGACAATATGTCGAAATGATTGTGCAAATCGTGCTCATGCTGTGCTCGCTGTCGCGTCCGCATCGAAATGCGGGGTTCCTTCGGGCTTGCTTGTCGATTCTTATCTGTGATCGGCGCCATCGTTGAAGCCCGCCTCCGCCTGCTCAAGTTGCTCATATGCCAGGATGCCAGCCATCAGCATGGCCTGGATCGGCTCGATTTTCGCGGAGACCGCTTTAGTCACTTCGCCAGCGTCATTTTCAAAGCGCTTGGCAAGCCGACGAGCCTTTTCCTCTTCTCCCTCGATACATCCGATAACGATGCGTTGGCCGAGAAAATCGACTTCGATCTGTCCGATACCCTCAAAGGCCGGGAGCTTTGCGTCGTTCATAGAATCAATCCTTTTTTTATTGGAGCGCTCGCAGCCTTCGTCCACGGGCGCGGATCTATCGAGCGCCAACCAGATGTTGCACACTGCTGCGGCTCGACGAGGCAGTCAGGGCAGTTGGATCGTCGCAAGCTGTTATCAGATCGAAAACCTCGCCACGTTGCAGGTCTGGATCGAGGCACGCATGCGTGGACTGGATTGTCAGCGTCCCAATGTCAAAACCCGTTTCGTTGGCGATGAACTGCAGCAGGCGGCCGAGGCCAATGAGATTACCAAGCGTCCGCTGGACGTAGTAGTGGTTGCGATAGACGGCCATCATGCTGAGCCGCCACATATGTCCCTCGCGCTCGGGCTTCAGCTCGATGAAGCTCAAGCATTGCCGGTTCATTTTCTTGCGCAGATCGCGAGCCGGATCGAAGAGTGCGATCTCTGTCACGTTGCCGAAGAACTTCGCTTCTCCGCTTCTCATCGCCCGGAGCGTATCGATATTCGCGGAAAGCTGATTGACGGTTCCCGCACCCTTGCCACTGCCGGTCGGCCAGGCGACCATACGCTGAAAATAGCGACCCCACTCGCCCTGACGATGCATGCGGCGCTCGTAGATCTGCATGTAGCGCTTCGTCAGCGCATCGATGCCGTCGCCTCTATCAAGGGCGGCGGGGAAGATCGTATTTGCGACCGTGCTGACGCCGCATTTGTCATGATCGCGCAGGAACGCGTCGACCTGACACACAATCTCGTCCTCCCCCGGCGAAAATCCGGTCGGATCTTCGATATGAAGCATAAGCCCGTGTTGATCACCGTCGGCCTTAAGCCGGAGGGCAGCTCTAACCCATGCGGAGACGGGAGTGGGTGCGGGCGTCATGGGATTATACATCGTCGGATGCTCCATCTTGGATGACGAAGGCGCCGGCAAAGCGGCGGGTGAGGTAGGTTTCGGAGAACCAGGCGTAGCCTGCCCATCCCCATCCCAGTCCCCAGGAGTTGCGGACCAGAAAATGCGATACGCCATTAACGTAGCCGTGTCCGGCTAGCACGACCGCATGCGCCAGTGCAGGATCGATCGGAATATGATCCTCCGCCATCAGCGCCTCCGGTCCGATGAACCGTGCCGCCCGGTAAAACGCGGGCGAAATGAACAATGCGATGACGACAGGTGAGCCCGAATCGATCTCAGAGCGCCAGCGATCAGCATCGCTGCTGCGTTGGCCGGTATCGCAGCGGACGACGACTGGGCGTTGGCCGGGCGGCTGATAGGGATTGGGGCAAACGTCGCGATCTTGGTAAGGCCAGAACACCTCATCCGGTTGACCGTCATTCAAGATCGCCACACAGGTCGCTTCAATCGTCGAACCTTGGTCCGGCTGCAACTCGTCACGTCGAGTTGCGTGGTAATAGAGCCATTCAGGAGACAACTGGCTTGGGTGCTTATGCGCCGCACGGTGGGTCGCACTCGCCGCGAAAGACAGGCAGGTTGGGCGGCGGCCTTGATCGCGGGCCGGCTCAAGCCTCTTTCTCAGATCAGCGACGACATTCAACATCAGCGCGCACCGCCCGCGTGTTTGAACGAGGGGCGAAACAGTCCTGCATCGTGCGAATAGACAGGCCTGTAGTCGAACGACCAGCGTTTGGGATCGTCCTCCGGCGCCCACTGCCGGCGCTCCCACAAAGTATAGACACCGTGCACGGTCGCGTCGGAAGCACGCGCGAGCACATGTCGGATCGTCGGAGCCCCGACGACCCCTTCGGCAACCTGTTCGCGACCATCTTTGAGTATCGCGAAACCAGCCATTTCCAGTTCGTCGAAATTCCAGACGTAACCGGCGTTACTGTCTTCTCGCAGCTTGACCACGAACAAGTCGTCCCGGCCGGCTTCGATCACCGTACCCTCGTCTCGCTCCGTCAGGTGCCACACATCGATGTTTTGCGTGGACCCAATTGGATAGTCGGGCACGAGTGCACGCTTGATCGTCGCTGGTTGCGCTTTAACAAGCTGCTTCCGGATTCCAGTCGCAATAACCCTGTTGCGCACTAGCGCGTAGAGTGTCGCGCGATAACTTGCGCCAACGCGCAATGCCATTTGGTAGACGATGTCAGCATTCTGAAGATGCTGCGGCGTCCAATGGTGACGCTGCATGAGTGCCGTAATCAGCCAGTCAGGCACGAGGAAGTATGACGCGAAAGCATCGGCTTCTTGCTCGGCGGGTGGAAGGTTGATGTAGTCCCGAGCATGATCCGGCGACCGGCGCAGAATACTATCATCGTCCGCATGGGGATCATGGTTCAGCACGTGGTGTCCAAGCTCGTGGGCCGCGGTGAAGCGCTGTTGGCCGAGCGGGCGACGCGTCGTCAGAATGATCCCTGGATTGCCCCCCTCGCGCAGATAAGCCCCCAAGAGCGGTTCAAGCTTCCGGAAAAGCAAGGGGACATTCTGTCTGTAAATCGAGCCGAATACGTCCACGCGATGCCCTCGCGCGGTGCCTTGATCAAGGCCGAGGTCGCGCTGCAGGCGAAGCGCTGCCCGCATGCCCTTCAGGACTGCGTCGCGCGTGGGCGCCCTAGCCATTCTTGGTCACCTTCGAACGGGAGCGCAGGAATTCCGCAAAGCTTGCCAGCTCACCTCTGTCGTTCTCTGATAGATCGCTCACGGTGCGCGCCAGGAATGCGACGTCTTCGGGCACGTGCTGCTCGGATTCGCCGGTAAACCAGGACGTGGGTCGCTCGTAGAGAGCGGCTAGACTTTTCATTTCAAGGGCGCCGACACCCCTCTTGCCTGCCTCCATTTCCGAAATTGCCGAGCGCCGGACGTTCAGATGGTTCGCCGCTTCTTCTTGTGTAATGCCCACATATTCACGCGCGTCCTTGAGGCGCTTGCCGAGCTGAACGGCCTCGGGGTTTGGACCGGCAAATCCAACAGGGGTCCGTGCCATATTATACCTCCTCGCTTTCATGCTGGCTCACTCTCCACGCCTCACGACATGTCTCCATGACGGTCACTACGCAGTGTTCGACACTACGGAAGCCACCAGCTGGCATTACGTCGTCCGGAAGATTGAGTGCGAACTCTTCCTCGATACGCAAAACAACCCGGACCATCACTAGCGAGTCAACCGCAGGCTCCCATGCCGCGCGTGGAGCAGGACGGTCATTGATAGCCGTACTGATTTCATTTCGGATTGCGTCTTCAAACGCTCTAGCAGGGAACATGATGATACCTCGCATGTCCATTTATCCGACTCAAATCTAGCACATGTCTGAAAAACAGACAACATGGGGACAACGCGGCTGATCTAAGTTTCCAATTATGCGGGGGGAGTTGAGCCACGATAGTGATAAAATTGCAGGGGCCGAGACGTTCTCATCGGTCGAAAGCAATATGTGCGGAGCCGATAAGCGAGGCACCGCGGCACTGCCCGGGTCTAGGGCCACATCACGTATGAAAAAAGGAACGCGTCGGAACCTGGGAGATCTCCTGCCCGGCAGGGCGGCGTCAAGCCGCACCGGTCCGCATCGGGAAGGCGAGGAGCCGTAGCCGATGATGAACGGACAGGAGAAGTCTGACTCCGGCATAGTAGCCGTGAAGCCGACGAACAAAGCCGGACAACCGGCAGCAGAGTTGGTGGAACCAAGGCCGGGGACCAAGGGGAACGCGGAACAGCAACGCATGCACCGGACACAGAGTCGGGCTCGCATGTCCCAGTCGTTGGACCGCGTACGGAAAGCCGCAAGGCTGGGGAAGAAGGAACGGTTCACCGCGCTCTTCCACCATATCAATGTAGACACGCTTCGGACGGCGTTCTACGCGCTCAGGCGCAAGGATAGAGAAACTGTTGCGTGTGGCCCTGCACTGGTCGAGGAAGAAGAAGTCGTCGTCACCAATCAGGTTGAGCTTACGGCAGAGGTCGAGCAGCTCGGCCTCCTTGAGGTCGAGGAGCGTGTCCTCGTCGAAGGACTTGTCGTCGAGAATCTGAGGGACGACGTTGATGCCGAACCGTCGAACCTTGTCACGCAGTTCCACCACGGCCGCGTTCCAAACATAGTTGATGGCTGCGTCGAACAGACCGCTGGCGACGGCGACACACATTTTGACGATCCGGTCATCGCGCACGTGCGGAGGGATCTCTTGATCAGGCGTGGGAGCTGGGACCAAGCATGGGCGATCTGGTCGTCCTCGGCGAGCACATTGCGGGGGACTCCCAACGCGGCGGTAAGTTGGGCTAGCATGGGCGAGGAGAGAGGGGTCACGTCGGGCAGTGTGACGGCGGGCAGATCGGTCTTTGGCTTAACTGGGACGTTGCTCATACCTACTCCCTGCATCGAGGAGACCATCTCGCCCCATCGGTAGTCTTTAGCCGAAACAGAGTGAGGTCAGCCGGCGCGTGCGGCCTTTGTGCGATTACGTCCACCTGCCGCTCTTTTAACGCTACGCATGGAGACGGCTTTGGGAGCCACGACGTCGCCGAGCCGCTCTATACGGAGGGGCGCGCGCGAGGGAAGGCGAACGACGAGTTCGAGTTGCCCCCCCATCGCCTCGACGTAGCTTTTAAGGGTAGACAAGTACATGTCGGCTTGTTTCTCGATCTTCGAGACCGAAGGCTGCTTGATCTTGAGGACCGAAGCGATTTCGGCCTGGGCCTTTCCAGCGGCACGCCGCAACTCGCCGAGACTCTCGACTTCTCCCCTTAACTCTTCGAAACGCGCGTCGACCCGCTCCCGACGGTCCTCGGGGAGCGCAGCGATTAGGTCGTCAAGCTTGCGTCCCATCACTTCTTCTCCTTCTTCGCCGCCGCCAAACGGTCGAGATGCCCTTGATAGCGCTTGTCCGCCTTGGCGATCAGACTTTTATAGAAGCGCTTCTCACTCACGCCCGACTTATCGCCGGCGACGAGCAGGATCGCCTTCCGCTTCCAGTCGAATGCGAACGCAATGCCAGACACCATCATCAGCGTCGAAGCGAAGTTCTTTCATGTTCGCGAACGACGAGTCATTCAAGGTATCCGCATGCGGTCGCCCCAGTTGGGGCCCGAACACACCGAGCAGCTTAGCCGAGGCCAATAGCTCATCTTGGACTGTCTGGGGCAACGCCTCGAACTCCCCATCGAACTCATCGCCAAAAACGACTTCCCAAGTCATATATAGCTCCTAGGCTATGTGGTCAACATCATCAAGCTGCCGAAACGCTAGTCCCCTCATCGGCCGAAACAAGGTACGCGCGGTCGACGATAATCCGGTCGCCGTTGACACGACGGGCAATTCGCGACCTGTCTGCGCTATCGAGCGGCATCGTCACCGGCGTTCTGACGGGCGTAGCCGGCGCGTAGCTGTCGCTTGCCCGGAAGGCGGGCTTGTCGTGAAGGATATGACCGCCAGCAAGCGTTCCATCGCGCCGGCAGCGCTCACCGTCGCCAAATGGAAACCGGTGCCGGCGAGGTTCGCTTGTCTGGCGGTGTCGGTCGCCATCGCCCGGAGGTGAAGCCGGCGAAGCGCTTCCGCGGGTCCATACAAGCAGAGGATCGCGCCGCGCCGTGCATGCGATTGTACCTCTCGTCCGCTGCGCTGCTGAGATCTCTCCTGTCAGGCGGCCTAGGTTTCGCGCTTCGGGCCGAGCAGGATAACTATGAGGGCAGCCACGAACGTGGCAACAGCACTGTAGGCAATGGCGCTGGTAATCCCCGCATTCTCCACCAATAGTCCGCCGAAAATCGCGCCGGCTGCGATTGCCACTTGGAATGCTACGACCATCAGGACACCGGCGCTTTCGGCCTGCTCGGGAACTGCCCGCCGCACCATCCACGTCTGTAATCCCACCGGCACCGCGCCGAAGGCAAAGCCCCACGCTGCAACCGCAATCGCCGAGGCGAAGGCCGATGCTCCCGTCGTCAGCAGCGAAACAGCGGCTATCGCTATGAGCAGCGGTGCAAGGGCCGCGACTGCCTTGAGACTGTACTCGGCTAGAAGCCCGCCGGCCAAATTG
Source organism: Mesorhizobium sp. M0862 (assembly GCF_040319795.1). Classification (NCBI taxonomy): domain Bacteria; kingdom Pseudomonadati; phylum Pseudomonadota; class Alphaproteobacteria; order Hyphomicrobiales; family Phyllobacteriaceae; genus Mesorhizobium; species Mesorhizobium sp. M0862. The sequence continues at coordinate 46,680 of NZ_JAMYOJ010000023.1, read as the reverse complement.
CCGAAGAATCCGCCGATGCCAAAAGCAAGCAACACAAGCGAGATCGTCTCGACGTCAAGCGCGGGAATCTTCTCGAGGAAGGCGCGGATATAAGTGATTCCGGCGAAGTGGCCGGAAGCGACCAGCAGGACGACCACAAGCGCGACCTTGACCATCGGAATCTTAGCCACATCCAGCAGGCTGCGGAAGCTAGCCACTCCAATCGGAGGCAGTCTCGGAATGGTTATGAGTTGCACCAGCAGTGTAGCCGCGCCGCCAACTGCGGCGAGCATGAAGGCGCTTCGCCATCCCCAGATATCGCCGACATAAGCGCCGATTGGAGCTGCGCAAACGGTAGCCACAGAAACGCCGGTGAGGATGATCGACATAGCGCGCGGCAGGAGGTGGCTTGGAACGAGCCGCATCGCCAGTGCTGCCGACATCGACCAGAAGCCTCCGAGCGCTATGCCGAGCACGATGCGTGCAGTCAGGAGAACCGCCAGCGACCACGCGCCGGCCGCCAGAACGTCCGACAGGATCAGCAGCAGCGTCATCGCCCACATGACGATCCTGCGGTCCAGGCGCTTTGTGATGATGGCCACCGTCGGCGCCGAGATCGCCCCGACGACAGCGGTCGCCGTCATCGCCTGTCCAGCCGCTCCCTCGGTGATACCGAGATCAAGTGCGAGCGGCGTGAGCAGGCTAACAGGCAGAAACTCTGCGGTCACCAGCCCGAAGGTGCCCAAGGAAAGCGAAATGACCGCACCCCATGCGGGAGCAGACGGTGGGACGGGCTTTTCTGAGTCGTGCAGAACAGCGTCCACGACGCTTGCCGCGGATTGGGTCATGAACGAAGTCTCCACTTTGATGCAATGCAACCTGATGTTGGCTGCCTTGACCCAAATTTAAAAACACAAGCGCATTTCCCGGCGGCGTTGCACGGAGGAGGGGATGTTCATTGCTTCGCGATATTTTGTGACGGTGCGGCGCGCAACATCGATGCCGGTTTCCTTCAGCCGGGCAGCGATGTCCTCATCGGAAAGCACGTCACCGTGAGATTCTGCGGCAATCATCGCTTTGATCCGATGGCGGACAGCTTCGGCGGAGTGCGCATCGCCGCCTTGGCAGGACGCGATCGCAACGGTGAAAAAATACTTCAGTTCAAAGACGCCGCGCGGGGTAAGCATGTACTTGTTCGAGGTCACCCGGCTTACCGTCGACTCGTGCACGCCGATCGCGTCAGCGACGGTTCTGAGATTGAGAGGCCGCAGGTGGGCGACGCCATGTTCCAAAAAGGCATCCTGCTGACGCACGATTTCAGCCGCAACCTTAACAATCGTCTTGGCGCGCTGATCGAGGCTGCGGATTAGCCAGTTCGCGTTTTGCAAGCATTCGTCGAGAAATGCTTTATCTTTCCAATTTTGGGCAGTTTGACGCGTGACTTCGGCATAGTAGGTTTGGTTGATCAGCAGCTTCGGCAGTGTGGCGGGATCAAGTTCGATCTGCCACCCGCCTTGCGGCGATGGCGTGACCCAGACGTCGGGTATAATTGATTCAGACGCACCGGATTGGAATCTGTTCCCAGGCTTGGGATCGAGCGCCCGAATCTCATGCATCATGTCGAGAAGGTCTTCTTCATCGACGCCGCAACGCTGCTTTAGTGCCTCAAAATCGCGTCGCGCAAGCATTTCAAGATGGGCAACCAAAGCTGCCATTGCCGGGTCGAGCCGGTTTCGCTGGCGCAACTGAATCTCGAGGCATTCTCTGAGACTTCGCGCAAAAACTCCCGGTGGATCAAATTGCTGCAAGGTTCCGAGAACCCGTTCTACAACAGCCTCATGGACATTAAGGCTCTCGGCCAGCTCCAAAAGGTTTGCCCGAAGATAGCCAGTGTCTTCCAGATCGGCGGCAAGCTGGCCAGCGATCAGCCGCTCCTGTGGTGTGAACGCAGTGAGGGCGATCTGACGAGCGACATGGTCGTGCAATGTTTCGGCGAGGGTGGCAAACTCGTCGAGGGAAGGGCCATTGCCCGGCGGGTTGTTGGTCGTGTTGCGAAGTGATTTCCATTGCCCGAGCCGTTCAGGCGACCCTGCCCCGGTCAGTCCTTCAACGGCGTTTGCACCAGGGCCGAGAGGCTGATCCGCTCCCGAAATCGAAGCATCGTCAAAAGGCCCGCCATCGTTTGACGCAGATTCCAAGAGCGGGTTCTTCTCGATTTCCCGCTCCACGAACTGATGCAGTTCGGTATGCGCCAGTTGCAGCAAGCGAATCGACTCAATGAGTTGAGGCGATGCGACGATGGATTGCTTCTGGCGCTGAAACAGGCTTGCTGAAGATTGCATGGTGAGTGCGATAATCCTGTCGAGGAGCCTCTTGGGGCCTGCAATGGCGCCAGAGAGACGTTTTCTAGGTCATGCGGCGGCTTTCAGCGTTTCGAGAACGTTTTGCGGGGATGAGACGCCATACGGGTCGGCCTCGCAGTTGTCGGAGAAACCTTCCTCCTCGAACCAGTGCTCCACCACGCCATTGTTGATCAGGGCGGCGTAGCGCCATGAGCGCATCCCGAATCCGAGATTGTCCTTGGCAACCAGCATGCCCATCTTGCGTGTGAACTCGCCTGAGCCATCGGGGATGAGCTCGACCTGCTTCAGGCCCAAGGACTTCCCCCACGCATTCATGACGAAGGCGTCGTTGACTGAGAGGCAGTAAATCGCGTCAATTCCCTCTTTCTCAAACTCATCATAGAGCTCTTCGAACTTGGGCAATTGGTAGGTCGAGCAGGTCGGCGTGAAGGCGCCAGGCAGCGAAAACAGGATGACCCGCTTGCCGGCAAAGTAGTCGTCAGATGTCTTTTCTTGCCAGCGATATGGATTTGGCCCTTGGACTGACTTATCGTGAACACGCGTGAGAAAGGTGACGAAGGGAACTTTCTTTTGAACTGTCATCAAGTTGCTCCTAAAGAAGACTGCGCTGAATTCTGGCAGAGGCTGGCGCAATACCGGGCAAAGGCTCGTATGCCCGGCACGGAATGAGGGCCTCGCGGCTCGTAACCTCCTTTTTCCCTCCCGACGTATGGGAACGTCTTAGCGGTGTCTTGGCCACCCGAACGCAATCGATCTGAGCGATCTGGACACCGTCGAGCCGGTTGCTTTCCACGGCTATGGCGCAGGAAGCGGGATCGGTCACTAGCGATCGTGCGTTTCGAAAAAGGATAGCGGCCGGAAGGAGCCAATATCGCAAGCATGTGGGGGCCTGAAATGTCTTCATGCAACACACCCGCGTCACAGGACTCCGAGTCACTGGACTGGTTCAGCGTGTTGTCGATATGTGGCAGTGACCCGCCGGCCTTGGCTTGGGTGACCCTTTGACAAAGCTTTTCGGCACTCACATGCTGAACAGAACCGGCAAACCGCATTTGCGCGCGCGGCCCGTGTTGGCGTGCCGGCATCGGACCCCCCATGCGCAAAGCGGCCACCCAGAACGGACTTCCGGAGGAGACGATGCCCCGATGTTCAGCTGGAAGGGGCACCGTCTCCTCAGGCCACGGTCTAGAGCTTCGCGTGTCGGGCATGGTGCAAGTCGCTTTCATCGTGATTTGATGGTGCTCTAACCAGGAGCAGCAAGCGGCGTGCCATTTGGAATAGAGGGGCTGTTGGACCGCCCCTCCTTCTCGGAGGCCGTGTCTTAGAAGATCGGGCGCGCGCTATAACCGCCTCGTCACACAGGCAACAACGATGCTGTATGGTGCGGATTCGGCGCTTCAGCCCCGGCTGGGCAAAGACGAACTGGAAGCCGAGCCGATGCATTACCTGAGGCTGGAGGGCACTCCAGTCATTGCGTAGCATGTGGCGCTAGCGTTCATGGGTGCGCCGGCACGGCTATCGCGAACATGCGCCTGTCGCAGCGACCATGAGCGGGCGCTCTTGGGCAAGCGCCTTGGCCCCGTGAGGATCGAATTCCCCAATCGTGTCTGTTTGCCGCCCTCTTATGTTCGAAACTGGACCAGAATGTCGCTAGCCCGACCGAAACGTTGCCCAGCTGTCCCCTTTGTTGTCCGCGACACCGGCCTATTTCGCCTAGCTCTTCTCTGGCCTCAGGCTAAGCCGCTGAGAAGCTGCCCCAATTTTTTCTGCTGCGGCCAAATTGGCACGAGATTTGAAGCACCTTCGTTGCGGGCCGGGAGCCCGACCGACTTTCATTTCGTGGATGACACGAATGGAACGAAGAAAGAAAGCAAAATGTCAAATCCGCGTTGGATAGCGTCTATGGGCAGGGGCCCCTCGGCGAAACGGCCCTTACCCAACAGCTCGCCGCCCTTGTCGACCCTTGCGCAGGAAAGCTTGGCCGGCGGCGGCTCAAAGGCCCACCGCGCCGACTTTATCCTGACCTCGAAGGTGCAAGATAACGTTCCGCATCTCGCCGCGCGATGTGCCTAGACAGTTACGCGTTAGCCGTTCTTGATAATCGGTCTGCCTTCGGAGGACGTCATCTATATGCCGTCTTAGGTCTTCGCTGCCGCAGCGCCCGCCGGTCACCTTCCGCCCTCGCTATTGAGTGAAGTGCCACCCATGTCCGAACAACCTTTGCCGACGCTGCCGATGTGGCGCGTCGATCACATGGAGCCCTCGCCCGAGATGTTGGCGCTACGGGCCAACGGCCCGATCCACCGCGTGCGCTTCCCGTCCGGGCACGAAGGCTGGTGGGTGACAGGCTATGACGAGGCCAAGGCGGTGTTGTCCGACGCGGCGTTCCGGCCCGCGGGAATGCCGCCGGCGGCATTCACCCCGGATTCGGTGATTCTCGGTTCGCCAGGATGGCTGGTCTCGCACGAGGGGGGCGAGCATACGCGGTTACGCACGATCGTGGCGCCGGCCTTCAGCAACGGCAGAGTGAAGCTGCTCGCGCAGCAGGTCGAGGCGATCGCCGCGCAGTTGTTCGAGACACTGGCGGCCCAGCCCCAGCCCGCCGATCTGCGGCGCCACCTCTCCTTTCCGCTTCCCGCCATGGTCATTGGCGCGCTGATGGGCGTGCTCTACGAGGATCACGCCTTTTTCGCCGGGCTGTCCGACGAGGTGATGACGCACCAGCATGAAAGCGGCCCGCGAAGCGCGTCGCGCTTGGCCTGGGAAGAACTCCGCGCCTACATTCGCGGCAAGATGCGGGACAAGCGCCAGGATCCGGGTGACAACGTGCTGACGGATCTGCTCGCGGCGGTCGACCAGGGCAGGGCGACCGAGGAAGAGGCGATCGGCCTGGCGGCGGGCATGCTGGTGGCGGGGCACGAGAGCACCGTGGCGCAGATCGAATTCGGCCTGCTGGCCATGTTCCGCCATCCGCAACAGCGCGAACGCCTGGTCGGCGATCCATCGCTGGTGGACAAGGCGGTAGAGGAAATCCTGCGCATGTACCCGCCGGGCGCCGGCTGGGACGGCATCATGCGCTATCCGAGGACCGACGTGACCATCGCGGGCGTGCATGTTCCCGCGGAAAGCAAGGTGCTGGTCGGCCTGCCGGCGACGTCGTTCGATCCGCGCCATTTCGACGACCCGGAAATCTTCGACATCGGACGTGACGAAAACCCGCACCTGGCGTTCTCCTACGGACCCCACAACTGCGTAGGCTTGGCGCTGGCCAGGCTGGAACTCAAGGCGGTGTTCGGTTCGATCTTCCAGCGCTTTCCCGCGCTGCGCCTGGCCGTGGCGCCCGAAGAACTGAAGTTGCGCAAGGAGATCATCACTGGCGGGTTCGAGGAGTTCCCGGTGCTCTGGTGATGCGCGGACGCCACGAGGAATCGCGATGTCCTCGAATTGCCCGCGCGACTGCCGCGCGCCGATCAGATCAGCCAACCAACAGGTGACCAAGATGGACGTGCAAGAAACCACGGCAGCATGCCGGGACGCCTTCGCCGAACTGGCGTCGCCAGCGTGCATTCAGGACCCGTATCCATTCATGCGGTGGTTGCGCGAGCACGATCCGGTACATCGCGCGGCGTCGGGCCTCTTTCTGTTGAGCCGCCACGCCGACATCTACTGGGCGCTCAAGGCCACGGGCGATGCTTTTCGGGGGCCGGCGCCAGGCGAACTGGCGCGCTATTTCCCGCGTGCGGCGACCAGCCTGTCGCTAAGTCTGCTGGCGTCCACTTTGGCGATGAAGGAACCTCCAACGCATACGCGTCTGCGCCGGCTGATCTCGCGCGATTTCACCATCGGCCAGATCGACAAGCTGAGGCCGGCCATCGCTCGCATTGTCGCAGCGCGCCTGGACGGCATGGCGCCCGCACTGGAGCGCGGGGAGGCAGTGGACCTGCATCAGGAATTCGCGCTGGCCTTGCCCATGCTGGTTTTCGGCGAACTGTTCGGCATGCCCCCGGACGACATTCTCGGGCTCGTCACCGGCATCAGCGCCATTCTGGAAGGCCTGAGCCCGCACGCCAGCGATCCCCAGCTCGCCGCGGCGGACTCGGCCAGCGCCAGGGTTCAGGCCTACTTCGGCGACCTCATACAGCGCAAGCGCTCCGATTCCAGCCACGACATCGTGTCAATGCTGGTCGGCGCACACGACGGCGATGCCGAGATGCTGTCGGATACGGAATTGATCAGCATGCTCTGGGGCATGTTGCTGGGCGGCTTCGCCACCACTGCCGCGGCCATCGGCCATGCTGTCCTGGCGATGCTGGCGTATCCCGAACAGCGGCACTGGCTGAAAGGAGATGCCATGGGGGTAAAGGCATTCGTCGAAGAAGCCCTGCGCTACGACGCGCCCGCCATGTTCAGCTCCATTCCGCGTATCGCCCAGCGCGACATCGAACTGGGCGGCGTGGTGATCCCGAAGAACGCGGACGTGCGCGTTCTGATCGCGGCCGGCAATCGCGACCCGGACGCCTTCGCCGATCCGGACCGCTTCGATCCCGTGCGGTTCTACGGCACCAGTCCTGGGATTTCGATCGACGGGAAGATCATGCTGGCCTTCGGCCACGGCATCCACTTCTGCCTTGGTGCGCAACTGGCCCGGGTGCAGTTGGCCGAGAGCCTGCCGCGGATCCAGGCGCGCTTCCCCACGCTGGCATTGGCCGAGCAGCCGACCCGGGAGCCCTCCGCGTTCCTTAGGACGTTCCGCGCGCTGCCGGTGCGGCTGCATCGGCAGGAGGGCTGAGATGCGCGTCGTGGTCGATCAGGATCTGTGCGGAACTACCGGGCAGTGCGTGCTGACGCTGCCGGGCGCCTTTCGCCAGCGCGAACCGGACGGGGTGGCCGAAGTGTGCGTGGCGACGGTCCCGCAGGCGCTGCACGCCGCCGTGCGGCTTGCGGCCAACCAGTGCCCGGTCGCCGCCATTCGGGTCATCGAAAGCGATGCTGGCCATGACGAGCGCGCCAGCGCGGACCCTGCGCCTTCTCCGGCGCAGGCCGAGCGGCATGCTGCGAAAGAACAATGCAATTCAGGAGACACGATGGCAAGGTTTGAAGGCAAGGTGGCCGTGGTGACCGGCGCCGGCGCCGGCATCGGCAAGGCATGCGCTCTCGCCATCGCGCGCGGGGGCGGCAGAGTGGTGGTGGCCGACATTGATGGCTCGGCGGCCATCGCCTGCACCGCGCAGATCGCGGCCGAAGCAGGCCACGCGCTGCCCATAGTCATGGATATCGCCGATGAGCAGGCGGTGGCAGCGCTGTTCGAGACGGCGGAGCGGCACTTCGGGGGGGTCGACCTGCTGGTGAACAATGCGAGCGCCATGCATCTGACCCCGCGCGACTGCGCGATCCTCGACCTGGACCTGGCAGTCTGGGACCAGACCATGGCGACCAATCTGCGCGGCACGCTGCTCTGCTGCCGGCAGGCCATCCCACGGATGATCGACCGCGGCGGTGGCGCGATCGTCAACATGTCGTCGTGCCAAGGGCTCAGCGGTGACACGGCGCAGACGTCCTACGGCGCGTCGAAGGCGGCGATGAACATGCTCTCGGCTTCGCTCGCCACCCAGTACGGTCATGCGCAGATTCGCTGCAACGCGGTTGCGCCGGGTCTTATCATGACCGAGCGTCTCCTCGCCAAGCTGGACGAGTGCATGCAACGGCATCTGCGCCGGCACCAGCTCCTGCAGCGCGTGGGCCGCCCCGAGGACGTGGCCGCGCTCGTGGCGTTCCTGCTCTCCGCCGATGCTGCGTTCATCACCGGCCAGGTCGTGTGCATCGATGGCGGCATGCTGGCGCATGTGCCGACATACGCCGACGGTGGCAACAGCTGCGCCGCGCGCCCTGCCGGCGACACCGAATCGGCGACGGCGGCGCGCTGCTGATGGACATACTGCTCAACCCACTCAACCGTCGGCACCGGCTGCGATCCGACATTCCGGTCATGCCCGGCGCTTTCCCCCTGGTCGGGCATCTTCCCGCCATTGTCTGCGACCTGCCGCGCCTGCTGCAACGCGCAGAACGGACGCTGGGCAGCCACTTCTGGCTGGATTTCGGCCCTGCCGGACATCTGATGACCTGTGTGGATCCGGACGCATTCTCTCTGCTCAAGCACAAGGACGTGTCCTCGGCGCTGATCGAAGAGATCGCGCCCGAATTGCTTGGCGGAACGTTGGTTGCCCTGGACGGCGGCGCGCACCGGCAGGCGCGCGATGCCATCAAGGCAGCGTTCTTGCCCAAGGGGCTGACCCAGGCCGGGATCGGCGACCTGTTCGCACCGGTCATCCAGGCGCGGGTGCAGGCGTGGCGCGCCCACGGCGAGGTAACCATCCTGCGCGAGACCGGCGACCTGATGCTGAAGCTCATCTTCAGCCTCATGGGAATCCCCGCGAAGGACCTGCCGGGATGGCATCGCAAGTACCGGCAATTGCTGCAGTTGATCATCGCGCCACCGGTCGACCTGCCCGGATTGCCTTTGCGGCGCGGCCGCTCCGCCCGCGACTGGATCGACGCGCAGTTGCGCCGGTTCGTCCGCGATGCGCGCGCGCATGCCGCGCGCACCGGGTTCATCAACGACATGGTGAGCGCTTTTGACAGCAGCGACGGTCCGCTCTCCGATGACGTCCTGGTCGCGAATATTCGCTTGCTGCTGCTTGCCGGTCACGACACCACTGCCTCGACGATGGCCTGGATCGTGATCGAGCTGGCGCGGCAGCCTGTGCTGTGGGACGCCCTGGTCGAGGAGGCGCAACGCGTGGGCGCGGTGCCGACCCGGCACGCGGACCTGGCGCAGTGTCCGCTCGCCGAGGCGCTGTTCCGCGAGACACTGCGCCTGCATCCGGCGACCACGCTCCTGCCGCGTCGCGCGCTGCAGGAATTGCAACTCGGCCAACGGCGCATTCCCGCGGGCACCCACCTATGCATCCCGCTGCTGCATTTCTCGACCTCGGCGCTGCTGCACGAGGCGCCTGATCAGTTCCGCCTGGCGCGGTGGCTGCTACGCACAGAACCGATCCGGCCCGTGGACATGCTGCAGTTCGGTACCGGCCCACACGTCTGCATCGGCTACCACCTGGTATGGCTGGAAATGGTGCAGTTCTGCATCGCCTTGGCGCTGATCATGCACAAGGCCGGGGTGCGGCCGCAGTTGCTGAGCGACGTCGAAAAAGGCCGGCGCTATTACCCGACCGCACATCCGTCCATGGCAATCCGCATAGGCTTCTCATGAGCTGCCGTCGCACGCCCTGTGTGGCAAGGCAGCGGCGCCGGCGGGGCGCGGCATTGCTGCACTCAGCGCACGCACTCGTGTGACGACTTGCGCTCGCCGTGGCCGTCTCAGCTACAAGGACATGAACAACATGCAAACCGGTTCCACAATACACGATGACCGAACTGGCGTTTCCGCATTCGGCGGGTTGGGCGCGCAGGCGCGCGGCGCATCCGGCGGGCTGCTCCCGGAGATCTGGATGCAGGACGGCGCAAAGCGGGTCGAACAGGCGCTGGCGCGTCTGCTCTGCGCCGAAGACGACGGTAAGACAGAGCTGATGGCAGCCATGCGCTACGCCACCTTGCATGGCGGGAAGCGCACCAGAGCCTTGCTCTGTCTGGCTGCCGGCGCACTGGCGGGCACGCCGGCGCACATGCTCGACGACGTCGGCGCCGCCATCGAGATGATGCACGCCTGTACCCTGGTCCACGACGACCTGCCCGCCATGGACGACGACGTGCTTCGCCGCGGCCTTCCGACCGTGCACGTAAAGTTCGGCGAAGCCACTGCGATCCTGGTCGGCGATGCGCTGCAGGCCCACGCCTTCCTGACGCTGGCGAGCCTGGATGCGCCGGGCGACAATCGTATAGCGCTCGTGCGCGAACTGGCGCAGGCGGTGTCCGCCGAGGGTGCCGCAGGCGGGCAGGCCATGGATCTGTCGCTGGTCGGAAAGCACGCCGGGCTGGACAGGATCCTGGCGATGCACCGGATGAAAACCGGAGCGCTAGTGCGCGCGTCGGTTCGCATGGGCGCGCTATACTCCATCACGGAGGATGCCGCGCACGCTGCGCTGTATGCTGCGCTCGATCGCTACACCGCCTGTTTTGGCTTGGCGTTGCAGGTGGCCGACGACATTCTCGACGCGACGGCGAATACCGCGACTCTTGGCAAGACCCCCGGCAAGGACGCGGCCGCGCAGAAGCCGACCTGCGCGTCGATCATGGGGCTGCAGGCAGCGCGCCAGTTCGCGCTATATTTGTTGCACGACGCCGGGGAGGCCATCGCCCCTCTGGGGGCGCGTGCGGAAGGGTTGGCGCAGATGCTGCAGCGGGCCAACGTCTATCTGTCCGGGCCATACGCATGAGCGCGCCCATCTCTAAGAACTCGCCGCTGTGCTGCTGCGATCGGCCGGCGGGCGCTGCATGCTGCACTGTGTCCGTGTCGGCGGCGACGTGCGCGGCGTCTGCCCGTTTCTGTTCTCATTAGCCCTCTGCAGAAGGAACCCCCGCGTGAACGCGCTGTCCGAACAGATCCTTTCCGAATTGCGCCACCTGCTGAGCGAGATGAGCGACGGCGGCAGCGTCGGTCCGTCCGTATACGACACGGCGCGAGCTCTGCAGTTCGACGGCAAAGTCACCGGTCGGCACGACGCATACGCGTGGCTCATTGCGCAGCAACAGGCCGATGGCGGATGGGGAAGTGCGGACTTCCCGCTGTTTCGCCATGCGCCCACGTGGGCGGCGTTGCTGGCGTTGCAGCGTGCCGATCCTCTTCCCGGCGCTGCCGACGCAGTCCAGGGTGCAACCCGATTCCTCGAGCGCCAGCCCGATCCCTACGCGCATGCGGTGCCGGAAGACGCGCCCATCGGCGCGGAGCTGATCCTGCCGCAGTTGTGCGACGAGGCCGCATCCTTGCTGGGCGGCTTGGCGTTTTCGCACCACCCGGCGCTGTTGCCGTTGCGGCAAGCACGCCTGGTCAAGCTGGGGGCTGTGGCGACGTTGCCGAGCGGCCATCCGTTGCTGCACTCCTGGGAAGCCTGGGGGACGTCTTCGGCCACGGCATGCCCGGACGACGACGGCAGCATCGGCATCAGTCCGGCGGCCACCGCCGCGTGGCGTGCGCACGCCGTGACACAGGGGAACACGCCGCACGTCGGGCGCACGGGCGGGTATCTGCAGGCTGCATCGCGGGCGACGCGCACCGGCATCGAAGGTGTCGTTCCCAACGTCTGGCCAATCAATGTGTTCGAGCCATGCTGGTCGCTGTACACCCTGCATCTGGGCGGTCTGTTCGCGCATCCCGCGCTCGCCGAGGCGGTGCAAGTGATCATCGCGCAGCTCGACGCCCGGCTCGGCGTGCGCGGTCTGGGCCCTGCCTTGCACTTCGCGGCCGATGCGGACGACACCGCCGTTGCGTTGTGCGTCCTTAGCCTTGCAGGCCGCGACCCGGCGGCCGACGCGTTGCGCCAGTTCGAAACCGGCGAGCTCTTCGTCACCTTCCCCGGTGAGCGCAATGCCTCGGTGTCGACCAACATCCATGCCCTGCATGCGTTGCGAATGTTGGGAAAACCCGCCGCCGGCACCAGCGCCTACGTCGAGGCCAATCGCAACCCGCACGGTCTATGGGACAACGAAAAATGGCACGTTTCGTGGCTATATCCAACCGCGCATGCGGTCGCTGCGCTCGCGCAAGGCAACCCCCAGTGGCGCGACGAGCGCGCGCTGGCAGCGCTGCTGCAGGCGCAGCGCGACGACGGCGGCTGGGGCGCCGGTCGCGCGTCCACATTCGAGGAAACCGCCTATGCGCTGTTCGCGTTAGACGTGATGGACGGGAGCGAAGAGCCGACCCGGCGCCGGGGCATCGCGCAGGCGGTGGCGCGGGCGCTGAAGTGGATGCTCGCCCGCCACGCGGCGCATTCACTGCCCCAGACGCCGCTGTGGATCGGCAAGGAACTGTATTGCCCGACCCGGGTGGTGCGCGTGGCCGAACTCGCCGGGTTGTGGCTGGCGCTTCGTTGGGGGCGGCGTGTTTCGGCCGAGGGAACAGGAGCCGGGCCATGATCCCGACCCATCGCGCGCTGCAGCAGGTGCTGGAATGGGGGCGTTCCCTGACCGGGTTCACCGACGAGCATGGCGTGGAAGCAGTCCGGGGCGGCCAGTACATCCTGCAGCGCATCCATCCGAGCCTGCGCGACACCAGCGCCCGCACCGGCCGCGATCCGCTGGACGAAACGCTGATCGTGGCGTTCTATCGCGAACTGGCGCTGCTGTTCTGGCTGGACGATTGCAACGACCTTGGCCTGATCGCGCCGGAGCAGCTCGCCGCGGTGGAGCAGGCGCTGGGGCAGGGCGTGGCGTGCGCGCTACCAGGATTCGAGGGCTGTGCTGTGCTGCGCGCTTCGCTCGCCGCGCTCGCCTACGATCGTCGCGACTATGCCCAGCTTCTCGAGGATACCCGGTGCTACTGCGCGGCGCTGCGCACCGGACACGCGCAGGCGGTAGGGGCGGAGCGATGGTCCTACGCCGAGTACTTGCAGAACGGCGTTGACTCGATCGCCTACACGAACGTGTTCTGTTGCCTGTCGTTGCTGTGGGGGCTGGACATGGCGACCTTGCGCGCGCATCCGGCGTTTCGCCAGGTCCTGCGGCTCATCTCCGCGATAGGGCGCTTGCAGAACGATCTGCATGGACGCGAAAAGGATAGGTCGGCCGGCGAGGCCGACAACGCGGCGATCCTGCTGCTGCAGCGCTATCCGGCCATGCCTGTCGTGGAGTTCCTCAAGGACGAGCTGGTCGGCCACACACGCATGCTGCACCGGGTGATGGCGCAAGAACGCTTTCCCCCGCCGTGGGGACCGCTGATCGAAGCCATGGCGGCCATCCGCGTGCAGTACTACCAGACCTCAAACAGTCGCTACCGCAGCGACGCTGCGGGGGCAGCCCAGCGTGCGCCGGCCTGAACGAGCGGAAAACGGCGGCGTGCGCCCGCTGCCGTCGGTCCGACCCGACGCAACGCCGTCGCCCGATGACGCGGATGGATCGAGCATCAGCGACACCAAGTTGAGCCGGCGCAAGGACGACCATCTGGACATAGTGCTGAATCGGCGAACGGCACGGGCCAAGGCCGCCGGCTGGGAGTACATCCGTTTCGAACACTGCGCATTGCCCGAGTTGGATCTGACGCAGATCGACCTGAGCGCCTCGCTGCTGGGCAAGACCATGCGCGCGCCGCTGCTGATCAGCTCCATGACCGGCGGCATGCCACGCGCCGAGGCCATCAACCGGCATCTAAGCGAGGCAGCGCAAGCCTTGGGGATTGCCATGTGCGTAGGATCGCAGCGCGTGAGCCTGCAATCCCGCAACTCACAAGGGCTGACGCTCGCGCTGCGCCGCCATGCCCCAGACGTTCCCTTGCTGGCCAATATCGGCGCCGCGCAACTGCGTGAGGCCGACGGCCTGGACCTGGCGCGCCGGGCGGTGGATGCACTGGAGGCCGATGGACTCATCGTCCATCTCAATCCGCTGCAGGAAGCGGTACAGCCGGAGGGCGACCGCGACTGGCGCGGCGTCCTGGCCCAGATCGCTCGCGCCGCGCGCAGCATGGGGGTGCCGATCGTGGCCAAGGAAGTGGGGTCGGGCCTCTCTGCCTCGGTGGCTTGTGCGCTCGTTCAGGCGGGCGTGGCCGTGATCGATGTCGCCGGCGCCGGCGGCACCAGTTGGGCCGCGGTGGAGGGCGAGCGGGCCCCCGATGCCGCCGACCGTACAGTCGCGATGGCGTTCGCCGATTGGGGGATCCCGACCCCGGCCAGCGTGCAGGCGGTACGTCGGGCGCTGCCAGCGGTGAAGCTGATCGCGTCGGGCGGGGTCAGCGACGGCGTCGACGTGGCCAAGGCTATCCGCCTGGGCGCGGACATCGCCGGGCAGGCAGCCGGCGTGCTGCGCGCGGCTACGGTATCCACCGAGGCCGTTGTCGCGCATTTCGAGATCGTCATCCGCCAGTTGGCCGTCGCCTGCTTCTGCACCGGCTCGGCTGATCTGGTGGCGTTGCGTCAGGCGCGCTTGTTGCCCTCGGCGCACCTGCCCACCGGTTGACGCCGGCGGCGCCCGTACGTGCGGCGGGCGCCTAGTCTTACTGAGTCAGAGAGTCTCGGACGCGGGGGATTCGCGCTGGTCGCGGATTTGTTCGGGTGCTGCTTCGTGATCAGGGAGTCGCCCCGCCATGCCGGACTGGACAGCCGAGAGTGAAGCTGTATTCGAAGGCTATGTCGATGCTTTGATCAGGGCGATCGGTCACGCCGACCGAGCCGAGCCCCTGAAGGGGTCGGAACATGGTGCGCCGGGAGGCCGGCAGGGAGTAGATGGTGCAAATCCATTGCAATAAAGGAGTCGCGATCCACATTGACCCCGAGTCAGCGCGGTCGGCCGTATGAACGAGAAGAGGGAACCGATTTCAGCCGCCGGACCCGCCTTGATTTAACATTTCGAATTTCGGAGCGCTGATCGGGCGCTAATTTCGGACGGCGTCCACCGTCGGGCGGCGCTAAATGCAGGATAATTGATCTCTTTTCGTGTCATAGAGCTGATGCATGATACTCGAACAGATCGTAACGTGTTGACTCGATCGCTGGATAAGGTACTCTGCCATATCATCTAGCATTGGAATGGATCGTTTACGTATCATATGGACTCTCAATCGGAAGTTCTGCGCGAAATCGGTGGATTTTTCAGGCAGGCGAGGCTGGCCGCTGCCATGACGCAGGAGCAGGTCGCTGACTTGGCGGGTATATCCCGTCCCCGATATCGCGACATCGAAAAGGGAGCCGCAGCGGCGCGTGCGACGACCCTCATGAATATCGCTCGCGCGCTCGGTCTGGAAATGATGCTGGTTCCGCAAGTCATGGTGCCGGCTGTCCAGGCTCTATTGCGTCCGCATGATGATGACGATCGACCCGCCTTTGTTTCTCAACCTGACGATGACGATCATGCCTCCAGTCTTTCGCGCACCTAAGACGATCCCGTCGCTGGACGTGCTCTTGAACGCAGTGAAGATCGGCACGATCGTCAGGACGCCGGGCGATTTCAATGCATTCAACTTCGATGAGGCCTACCGCGCGACGGGCGGCTTTCCGGTTTTCAGCCTGTCGTTCCGGGCAGCGACGGGAGGATTGCGGAAAGATCCGAAGCCTCTGGCAAGCGCCTTGCCCGCTTTCTTCGCGAACCTCCTGCCCGAGGAGAAATTGCGCGAGGCGATGGAAAGGCACCACGAAGGCAATGTGCGGCCAGGCAATGATTTCGACCTTTTAGCGGCACTGGGCGCCGATCTGCCGGGAGCCGTACGGGCGTTGCCCAGTGACGGCGCGATAGCGGTTTCGAAGGACGCTTCAAAGGATCAGCCCAAGGCACGGTTCTCGCTTGCCGGCGTGCAGATGAAGCTGTCGGTCATGAAGAACATTGGAAAAGGCGGCGGCCTTACCTTGCCGATGGACGACGAGCAGGGCCGGTACATTGCCAAGTTCCCTTCGACGGCCTTTCCGGGCGTTTCCGAGAACGAATTCGCCAACCTGGCGCTGGCAGCAGCAATCGGCATGGACGTTCCTGAATGCGAACTGGTCGAGAAGTCCGATTTTGACGGCGTTCCCGAAGAATTCAACACGCTGTCTGACGGCAAGGTCCTTCTCGTCAAACGCTTCGATCGCGGCGCCGGTGGCGAGAGGATACACATCGAGGATTTCGCTCAGGTCTTCGGTATCTACCCCTCGCGCAAATATGAGGGGGCTGCTTATCACGACATAGCCTTGGCTCTTGGCGTGGCCGTCTCGCCTACGGCGGCTCTCGCGTTCGTCCGCCGCCTGGCACTGACCGCCATTACTGGCAATGGCGACATGCACCTGAAGAACTGGTCTTTGATCTATCCCGATAACGGCGACAAGCCGGCGCTTGCACCAATCTACGACCTCCTGTCCACCGTGCCATATATTCCCGCCGACGCCATGGCGCTGTCGCTTGGAGGAGAGCGCTCGTTTAAGGCGCTAGCAGCACCGCGATGGAAAGCATTTGCGAACCGTGCACGGCTTCCGGAGCCAGCAGTCCTGAAGGCAGTGGTCGAGACGGTCAAACTCGTCAACGAACACTGGTGGCATCTGCCTGAGCGTGATGTCGTCGCAGCGAAAGTGCTCGAGCGGATCGACGAACATGTGAAGGCGATGACGCCGATACTGAACTCCTGCGCCGAGAAGTAAACCGAGTCCCTCGGGTTGATATAGCGGAACTATTCGCCCGTGCCCCGGATGAGTGGCCGTGGATCGGTGGCATGCTAGGATCGCGCGCAAAAGTCGGCGGAGTGTCCACTTGGACACGCGTTGAGCAAGCACGTCAGCTCGCGGGCACAGAAGAGTTCGCAGCATCCCGCAGAGGGTCGAGATGCTGTTCATCCACCTCAATACAACGATGCGGTTCAACCGAATGCGGTGACTGAGGATCGCGATCCGACGCTTTGTGTCGCCAATGTCGCGTCCGCTACACGGGCTGTTCCGACGATCCTTTCTTGGAACTCAAGCTAAACCCCTGAAAAGCAACCATGAAATTATTCTTCGGTTGGATCAGCCAAATTGGCATGAGTCTTGAGATCCTTGGGTGCGAGGCGGCTACAGCTGCCCGACCGGCATTCAAGTCGCGGCAGCCGCGATGAATGGGAACGAAGGAAGGAAAGCTACATGTCAGGTTTGCGTCAGATCGCCTTTTACGGCAAGGGCGGCATCGGCAAGTCCACCACCTCCCAAAATACGCTCGCCGCCCTGGTCGACCTCGGGCAGAGAATCCTCATCGTCGGCTGCGACCCCAAAGCCGACTCCACCCGCCTGATCCTGAACGCGAAGGCGCAAGATACGGTCCTGCATCTCGCGGCAGAGGAAGGTTCGGTGGAAGACCTGGAACTCGCGGACGTGCTCAAGGTCGGCTACAAAGGCATCAAATGCGTGGAGTCGGGCGGCCCTGAGCCGGGTGTCGGCTGCGCCGGCCGCGGCGTGATCACCTCGATCAACTTCCTCGAGGAGAACGGTGCCTACGACGATGTCGACTATGTCTCCTACGACGTGCTCGGGGATGTGGTGTGCGGCGGTTTCGCGATGCCGATCCGCGAGAACAAGGCCCAGGAAATCTATATCGTCATGTCCGGCGAGATGATGGCGCTCTATGCCGCCAACAACATCGCCAAGGGCATCCTGAAATACGCCCATTCGGGCGGCGTGCGGCTCGGCGGCCTGATCTGCAACGAGCGCCAAACCGACCGCGAGCTCGACCTCGCCGAAGCGCTGGCTTCCAGGCTCAATTCCAAGCTTATCCACTTTGTGCCGCGCGACAACATCGTCCAGCACGCCGAGCTCAGGAAGATGTCTGTGATCCAGTATGCGCCGGACTCCAAGCAGGCCGGGGAATACAGGGCGCTGGCCGAGAAGATCCATGGCAATTCGGGCCAGGGCACCATCCCGACCCCGATCACCATGGAGGAGCTCGAGGACATGCTGCTCGACTTCGGCATCATGAAGACGGACGAGCAGATGCTTGCCGAGCTTCAGGTCAAGGAAGCGGCTAAGGCGGCCGCACAGTAGCGACCGCTGCCGACACGAGGCGCCGCCTGATCTGGTGCGTCTTTCAAAGAACGGCGCCTCGTCGGTGAGGCGTCACCCTGAACCTTGAAAGGGGTCCCATGAGCCTGGAATACGAGAATGACGGTGGCCTCCATGCGAGGCTTATCGAGGAAGTGCTGTCGCAATATCCTGACAAGTCGGCGAAGCGCCGCAAAAAGCACCTCAGCGTCGCAAAAAGCGGCGACGAGGCTGGCGAGGAAAGCGAGGTCCTTTCCGAATGCGAGGTCAAATCGAACATCAAGTCCATCCCCGGCGTGATGACAATTCGCGGCTGCGCCTATGCCGGCTCGAAAGGCGTGGTGTGGGGTCCAGTCAAGGATATGGTCCATATCTCGCACGGCCCGGTCGGCTGCGGGCAATATTCCTGGTCTCAGCGCCGCAACTACTACGTCGGCACGACCGGCATCGATACGTTCGTCACCATGCAGTTCACCTCCGATTTCCAGGAGAAGGACATTGTTTTCGGCGGCGACAAGAAGCTCGAACGGATCATCGACGAGATCGAGGAACTGTTTCCGCTGAACAAGGGCATGACTGTGCAATCCGAATGCCCGATTGGCCTGATTGGCGACGACACCGAAGCTGTGTCCCGCAACAAGGCCAAGGAGCACGAAAAGACAATCGTGCCGGTGCGCTGCGAGGGCTTCCGCGGCGTCTCGCAATCCCTCGGCCACCACATCGCCAACGACGCGATCCGCGACTGGGTGTTCGAGAAGAAGGATCTCGAGTTCGAGGCCGGCCCGTACGATGTCAATGTGGTCGGCGACTATAATATCGGCGGCGACGCTTGGGCTTCGCGCATCCTGCTCGAGGAGATGGGTCTGCGCGTGGTCGGCAACTGGTCGGGCGACGCTACGCTGGCCGAAATAGAGCGAGCGCCAAAGGCGAAACTCAATCTCATCCATTGCTACAGGTCGATGAACTACATTTGCCGGCACATGGAGGAAAAGTATGGCATCGCCTGGATGGAGTACAATTTCTTCGGTCCCTCCCAGACCGAAGTCTCTCTGCGCAAGATAGCCAATTACTTCGGGCCGGAAATCGAGGCCAAGGCCGAGGCGGTCATCGCCAAATACCGGCCGCTGGTCGAAGCGGTCATAGCCAAGTACCGGCCGCGCCTCGAAGGCAGGACGGTGATGCTCTATGTCGGCGGGCTGCGCCCCCGTCACGTCGTCACGGCATATGAGGACCTCGGCATGGTGATCGTCGGCACTGGCTACGAATTTGGCCATAACGACGACTATCAGCGCACCGGCCACTACGTGAAGAAGGGCACACTGATCTATGACGACGTGACTGGTTACGAGCTGGAGAAGTTCATCGAGGGGATCCGTCCTGATCTCGTGGGCTCCGGCATCAAAGAAAAGTACCCGGTCCAGAAGATGGGCATACCGTTCCGTCAAATGCATTCCTGGGATTATTCCGGCCCGTATCATGGCTACGACGGGTTCGCCATCTTCGCGCGCGATATGGATCTGGCCATCAACAACCCGGTCTGGAACCTCTACGACGCCCCCTGGAAGAAAAAAGCCGAGCCGTCGGCGGCGATCGCAGCCGAATGAAACCCTGGCCTCCCGGAAGCCGGGAGGCCGTTTAACGCCTGTGGCCCTTTGTCCGCGGGAGACCTGAAACGTTTCGACGTCCCTGTGCCGCCGTATGGCGGGGCCAGATGGAAAGAGGTACCACCCATGCCGCAGTCGGCTGAAAAAGTTCTTGACCACGCCCCCCTGTTCCGCGAGCCGGAATACAGGCAGATGCTCGCCGAGAAGAGGCTGAATTTCGAATGTCCTCACCCGGACCAGATCGTTACCGACCAAGGCGAATTCACCAAGACGTGGGAATACCGCGAAAAGAACCTTGCTCGCGAAGCCCTGGTCGTGAACCCCGCCAAGGCCTGCCAGCCGCTCGGCGCGGTGTTCGCGGCCGCAGGCTTCGAGCGAACCATGTCCTTCGTCCACGGCAGCCAGGGCTGCGTCGCCTATTACCGCTCGCACCTGTCGCGCCATTTCAAGGAGCCTGCTTCGGCGGTTTCCTCCTCGATGACCGAGGACGCGGCAGTGTTCGGCGGCCTGAAGAACCTGGTCGATGGGCTCGCCAACACGTACCAACTCTACGGCCCGAAGATGATCGCCGTCTCGACCACTTGTATGGCGGAGGTCATTGGCGACGATCTGCACAGCTTCATCGAGAACGCCAAGGACGAAGGCTCGGTCCCGCGCGACTTCGACGTGCCTTTCGCCCACACGCCGGCCTTCGTCGGCAGCCATGTCGACGGCTATGACGTTACGGTCAAGGGCATTTTGGAGCATTTCTGGAAAGGGGAGGAGCGAACGGAAGCCGAGGGGACCATCAACGTCATTCCGGGCTTCGACGGATTCTGTGTTGGCAACAACCGGGAACTCAAGCGCCTGCTCGACCTGATAGGCGTATCCTACACCTTCATCCAAGACGCCTCTGACCAGTTCGACACGCCGTCCGACGGCGAATACCGCATGTATGACGGCGGCACGAAGATCGAAGACGTGAGGAAGGCACTCAACGCCGAGGCGACGCTGTCGCTGCAGCATTACAACACCCGAAAAACACTGGAGTATTGCGAGGGGGTGGGGCAGGCGACGTCCTCGTTCCATTACCCGCTCGGAGTCCAGGCAACCGACGACTTCCTCGTGGAGGTCTCCGCGATTTCCGGCAAGCAAATCCCCGAGGCAATCCGCCTGGAGCGCGGCCGACTTGTTGACGCCATGGCGGACAGCCAATCCTGGCTGCACGGTAAGAAATACGCCATTTACGGCGATCCGGACTTTGTCTACGCCATGGCCCGCTTCATCATGGAGACGGGCGGCGAGCCGACCCATTGCCTTGCCACCAACGGCACCTCGGCATGGGAAGCGGAGTTGAAGGAACTGCTTGCATCATCGCCCTTCGGCAAGGATGCTCAAGTCTGGGCGGGCAAGGACCTCTGGGCGATGCGCTCGCTGCTCTTCACCGAGCCGGTGGACCTGCTGATCGGCAACTCCTATGGCAAGTATCTGGAGCGCGACACCCGCACGCCGCTGATCCGGCTGACGTTTCCGATCTTCGATCGCCACCATCACCATCGGTTTGCGCTGATGGGCTACCAAGGCGGGTTGCGCGTGCTGACGACGATCCTCGACAAGATCTTCGACAAGCTCGATCGCGAGACAAGCGAGACGGGCGTGACGGACTATTCGTATGACCTCACCCGCTAAGCTTGACCGTCGGCTTTGGCCGGTCATCTTCCCGAGGGACTTTGGAGACCGACGCAATGTCCTTGCTCAGAGCCAAAATCCAGGATGTCTTCAACGAGCCTGGCTGCGAAAAGAACCGCGGCAAGGATGCCAAGGCGCGCAAGGAGGGCTGTTCGAAGCCACTGACCCCCGGGGCGGCGGCCGGCGGCTGTGCCTTCGATGGCGCCAAGATCGTGCTGCAGCCGATCACCGACGTTGCGCATTTGATCCATGCGCCGCTCGCCTGCGAGGGCAATTCCTGGGACAACCGCGGTGCGGCTTCGTCCGGGCCAGCCCTGTGGCGCACAAGCTTCACGACCGACCTCACCGAACTCGATGTCGTGATGGGGCAGGGCGAGCGGAAGCTTTTCAAAGCGATCCTCGAGATCAAGGAAGCGTATGGGCCGCCGGCTATCTTCGTTTATCCGACCTGCGTGACGGCGCTGATCGGCGACGACATCGAGGCCGTGTGCAAGCGCGCTGCGGAAAAGTTCGGCTTGGCCGTTGTACCGGTCAATTCGCCGGGCTTCGTCGGCTCCAAGAATCTCGGCAACAAGCTTGCCGGCGAGACGTTGCTCGAGCATGTCATCGGCACGGTCGAGCCCGACGATGCCGGCCCTTACGACATCAACATTCTTGGCGAATTCAACCTCTCGGGCGAATTCTGGCTGGTGAAGCCGCTGCTGGATCGGCTCGGGATCCGGGTGCGCGCCTGCATTCCGGGTGACGCCCGTTACGTCGACATTGCCTGCGCGCACCGCGCCCGGGCGGCTATGGTGGCGTGCTCGACCGCGCTCATCAATCTCGCCCGCAAAATGGACGAGCGCTGGGACATCCCGTTTTTCGAGGGCTCCTTCTACGGCATCACCGATACCTCGGATGCACTCCGGAACATAGCTGAGCTGCTCGTGAAGCAGGGTGCCGATCCGGAGATCCTCGGCCGCACCGAGCTATTGATTGCAGAGGAAGAGGCGATCGCCTGGAAGAAGCTAGCCGCCTACCGGCCGAGGCTCGAAGGCAAGCGCGTGCTGCTCAACACCGGCGGCGTGAAGTCCTGGTCGGTCGTCCATGCGCTGATGGAGATCGGGATCGAGATCGTCGGCACCTCTGTCAAGAAGTCGACCGTCGAAGACAAAGAGCGGGTCAAGCAGATCCTCAAGGACGACAACCATATATTCGAGCAGATGGCAGCGCGCGAGCTTTACACCATGCTCTCCGAACACAAGGCCGATATCCTGCTATCAGGCGGGCGCACGCAATTCGTCGCTCTGAAGGCCAAGACACCCTGGCTCGATATCAACCAGGAGCGCCAACACCCTTACGCCGGCTATGACGGCATGGTGGAACTCGTACGCCAGATCGACCTGGCCATTCAAAACCCCATCTGGTGCCAGGTACGCGAGCCGGCACCATGGGATTGCCAGCCTGCGGTGAGGGAGGAACTGCCGCGCACGAAAAGCGAGACCGTGACCTTGCATGCTGTCCAGGAATTCTCCGGCACGACGGCCGCTGATTTCGGCGAGTGTTGAGGAAGCCAATGGGCCGCATCCTTCCCCAGACCAAAGCGGCAGCGGTCAATCCGCTGAAGTCATCGCAGCCGCTGGGTGCCGCCTTGGCCTTTCTTGGCGTCGACGGCGCGATGCCGTTGTTCCACGGCAGCCAGGGGTGCACCAGCTTCGCGCTCGTGCTCTTCGTGCGACATTTCAAGGAAGCCATCCCCTTGCAGACCACGGCGATGGACGAGGTGGCGACGATCCTTGGCGGGGCAGACCATCTGGAAGAGGCGATCCTCAACCTCAAGGCCCGCACAAAGCCAACGCTGATCGGGGTCTGCACGACGGCGCTGGTGGAAACCCGGGGCGAAGACTGCGCAGGAGATATCGCCAATATCAGGCTGAAGCGCACGGAAGAACTCGCAGGTACGGAGGTGGTGCTGGCCAACACACCGGATTTCGATGGCGCGATCGAAGAGGGCTGGGCCAAGGCTGTCACAGCGATGATCGAAAGGATTACGCGGCCCGGCGAGCAGGCGCGGCAGTCGAAGAAGATCGTGATCCTGCCTGGCTGGAACCTCACTGTGGCTGATATCGAGCATTTGCGTGAGATGGTTGAAAGCTTTGGACTGAAGCCGGTGATTCTGCCGGACGTCTCCGGCTCGCTCGACGGTACGGTGCCCAACCGCTGGGTCACCACCACCTATGGCGGCACCAGTGTCGAGGATATCCGCGAGCTTGGCACGGCCGAGCAATGCATCGTCATCGGTGAGCATATGCGCCGCCCGGCCGAGCTGCTGCAGAGGTTGACCGGCGTGCCATACGTGCTGTTCCGGTCGCTGACTGGATTGAAGGATGCCGACCGGTTCGTCTCGCTGCTGTCCGCGGTTTCGGGCGAGGCGGCGCCGGCTGGGGTGCGACGTCACCGGGCGCAGTTGCAGGACGCGTTGCTCGACGGACATTTCCACTTTGGAGGCAAGAAAATTGCGATCGCTGCAGAACCAGACCAACTCTACCAACTCGCGAGCTTCTTCACCGGCATGGGCTCCGAAATCGCGGCGGCCGTCACAACGGCCGCTATGTCGAAAATTCTGGAGGAAGTACCGGCGCAGTCGGTTCAAATTGGCGATCTCGGCGATTTGGAAGCTCTTGGCGCCGGCGCTGATCTTTTCGTTACTCATTCCCACGGCCGCCAGGCGGCGCAGCGCCTCGGCATTCCGCTCATGCGGGTCGGCTTCCCGATCTTCGACCGGCTCGGCAGCCAGCACAAGCTCACAATCCTCTACCAGGGGACCCGCGACCTGATCTTCGAGGTTGCCAACATTTTTGAAGCCAACCGGCACGCGCCAACGCCTGAGGCGCTTGATCCACTCCGTAAGCGAGAAATCCCAGATGAGCTCCGTTCGTCGCCTCTCGCTCGTCACTGACGAGGTTCGCGCACCGGCGCCGAAACGCCAAGCCGGCGCATTGCGCGTGGCAATCGCCACGCAGGACATGAAGAACCTCAACGCCCATTTCGGGTCGGCCAGGCGCTTTGCTGTCTACGACGTGATGCGCGAGGAGTGGAATCTCGTCGAAGCCGTGGCCTTCGACGACGTTTCCGACGAGAGCGGGAAGCACCGAACCGAGGGCGATGACCGCATCACCCCGAAGGTGGAGGCGCTGAAGGGCTGTCATCTCCTGTTTTGTCTGGCGATCGGCGGACCTTCGGCAGCCAAACTTGTTTCCGCAAAGATCCATCCGATCAAAGTGCCGCAGCCCCAGACCATCCAAGAGGTGCTGTTGCGCACGCAGATGATGCTCAGGACGTGTCCTCCCCCTTGGCTGCGCAAGGTGCTGGCGCAGGCAGGTGTCGCTGAACAGAAACCCTCCTTAGAGGACGAAAGCTGAAATGAGGAGTGGCGAAATGTTTGAAGCCGCTGTTAGCCCTGCCGCCACCGAGGACGAGGCGGCCCTTGCCACCCCGTTCGTCAAATGCCTCGTGCGGCTGATCCGTGCCAATGATTCCCACGGGTCATGGGAAGGCAAATCGGACGCCGAGCTGCTGGGCGACTTCATCATCACCAGGGAACAGCGCCGTGCAATTCCAATCATCGGTGATCCCGATCCGGACGTGCTGTGGAGGCTCGATAAGTTCTACACCGCCGTCGGGCTTGCGATTGAGGAACGCTCCGGCCTGATGGCATCGCCGATGATGGAGATAAGCCACGAGGGCTTCGGGCGCGTGCTCTTCACGGCCGGGCGACTGGTCGTTCTGTCCAAGACCCTGCGCGACGTCCATCGGTTCGGCTTCGAGACGTTCTGGAAACTCGCCGCGGCCGGTACCCAACTGGCCGGCGATGCCACCACAGCCATTGAGGCTTATCCCGAGGTGGCGCGGGCGTGATGGAACCGATTTTCGTCGAGGGGATCATGTCAGGTTTTGAGGACATGCGATGGCCAGCCCTCTCAATCGAGGCGGTCGAGGCCGATGTGGTTCTTGGGGTAGCGCTGATGAAGCCAGTGGTGCTGATCTGTTCGCAAGATGCGGAGTTGTATCTGTTCCTCAGCCACATTCTGGGGGTGGATGGCTTCACGAGCGAGCCGGCAGGCGGCGTGAAGGAAGCACTTGCATTGGCCGATCAACGGGAGCTCCAGGCGGTAGTCCTGGACTGCGGGCCAGCAAGCGCGGCAGGCTCCACAATCTGCGCCCGGTTCAAGGAGGAGCCCCGGACCGGCCGCCTGCCCGTCATTGCGTTGATCGCGCCCGGCGCCGAGAACCAGCACCTCGATCTCTTGAAGGCAGGTATTGACGAGAGCTTTGTGCGGCCCTTCGCGCCGGCCAAGCTGCTTGACTGTCTCCGCACGAAGCTGGCGCTGCCGCAGCCGGGTTCAAATGGGATAAAAAACGGCAGCTGGCTCCGTTGCGGTAGCCTTGAGATGAAGCTCGATGCTCACCGGGTTCGAGGCAATGGCCACGACATCCATCTTGGACCTCTCGAATTCAACCTGCTGCGGCAATTTCTTGAGGCTCCCGGCAAGGTATTCAGCCGAGACGAGCTGATCGACGCGGCCTGGCCGGACAATATCCATATCGGTGAACGCACTGTCGACGTCCATATCAGCCGGATCAGAAAGGCGCTGAAGGCGGCCTCGCCAGGTAGCGTCATTCGTACCGTCAGGTCTGCCGGCTACTCGCTCGAGAAGCCGGACGACTGAATGGCGAAGGATGGTGTATCTTCGTTGTGCGAAGGCAAGTCTTGCGGCTTCGAAACGCGCTAGGGGCGCGGCATACTCAGGGGAGCAGTCAGATGGCCTACAAAAGCCTTACTCAGTGTAGCGGGAGCTGACCACTCCGATCGGGACGTCAGAACAGCTGCAAGCTTGTGCGCCGAGGTTGGCGCACATTTGTCCGTCCTGATTTTGTCGCCTCCGCCTCTCGTTATGTCGCCTCCGCCGCTGGGTGATGGCATCCCCGAATGGCCTAGACAACGCGCCCACGCCATCGCCGCACTGGAAAAACGGTATAGGCAAATCGAGAGATTTTCACAGCACGCGGCCAGTTTGGAAAAAACATCCAGGGAAATTCACAAACTGCTAAGAGCCACGTGGCGGTGCTATGATGCGATATTGCCAACTGCGATCAGGCCAGCATCGGTGACGCGGTGCGACAGCGGGCGCTCTGCAACGACCTGACAATCGTAGGCCCCGCACTTCCAACGACAGCAACGTCGGTCCCCTTGTTATCAACGGCAGCTTGTCCGACACCGGAAAGCCGGTGCTTGTCGTGCCGGAGGGCACTGACGCGACTTTGTCTCCACGGCGCGTGCTGGTCGGCTGGGGTTCTCGAGTCGAGGCGTCCCGTTCGGTTCGGGAAGCGCTGGATCTGCTAGCCGGTGCTGAGGAAGTTCATGTCGCACTAGTCGATCCTGAGGCGACCTGCACCGGAACGGTTCCGAGCCCGGAGCCGATATCGCTGCCTATCTCACTAAGCACGGTGCTCGGGTGTCGGTTGACCTGCTGGCGAGCGCCGGCAAACGGTGGCTATGGTGCTCACGCAGCACGCAATCGTCATGTCTGCCGGCATGATAGTCATGGGCGCTTATGGCAAGCGCAGGCTACGTGCGCGACTCTTCGGCGGCGTGACAAAATGGATAGTTGGGAAGCCGTCATTGCCGCTGTTTTTGGCTCGCTGACGGCTTCCGAAGCAGCACCGACGCTGTTCGAACTCTACCCACTGAGCCCTGATGCCAAGTCGGAGAAAGATCGCGGCAAACGTGCAAGCTTCGCGAAGCTTCTCGGAGCCAATCTGCACGCGCCGCCCGAGAACATCCGCGAACGCCGCTAACGCGCGCGCGGGGTGTTTCTGCTCGCCCGAGTTGGTCCGTGATGCTGAGACCAACGGCCGGGCAGAGGTATGGGCAGTCCTCAATGCAGCCACAGTCACGGCGCAGGTCGGCGTCAGGTCAAAGAGAGTCGTTCAGCGCAACAGGCCGAGTTCGGACCCGTAGCGGCATCGTATGCGCGCTATCACGATCTCCTCATTACCAGCCGGGAGCTTAACAACGCAACGACCGTGCCGTGGCCGACGCCCTCCACTTCGAATCGGAACGGTCGAGCTCCTGCCGCGGTCGGCGGGAATCGATCGCATAATCACGTTGCCATGGTCTGGAATGGCAGGCGGGTTAGGGGTGAGTACGGCCGCATCTTCAGCCTTTTCTCGGTCCGGTCCAACCCGCGTGGCGCCCGAGTGGTCTTTGGCCGGGTCAATTCCGACAACGCTCACATTCGCACCAGGCGGTCCCTGTAGGGCTTGTTAACAGTCCCTGTAGGGCCTGTGAACAGGGACACAGAACGCAAAAGCAGGAATCCGGGAGAGTTCACCGGGCCGGCGCACCTCTTCGCTAAGATCATCTTCGTCAATCTGCTGATCACGGTACTCGCGACCCGCAGCGGGACATGACCTCGACGTGAAGAACTCCGGCGTCGCCAGCCATTAATTTCAATCGCAAAGCGGAAGAGGTAGGGCAGAGGCGATGCTCGGAGGGAGCTCCCCTGCAATCGCAATGGCGTTCCGCTACCACCTGAGCGACCCAAACGGCAAGAAGCTCAAGCAAGGCTTGAGGCGGACGATGATCACGAGCCTGACGGTAACCAACACAGTCATAATGTCCATCACGTCCCTCCGCCGAATATCCTGTCGAGTCGTCCGTGGCCACGCTTCTCGGGCGACGCGAAGCGCGTGATGCGTGTTCAAGACCTGACAGTGGCAGAAAACATGTCCTGTCCAATACAACCGGCTATTTTGGGCACCCCTAAAGTTTTTTAAAGTGTAACCAAGCGTTTACTGCGCGCTGAGCGCGTTGGCACGGCCTTTGCGAACTGAGACTCAGCAACACTAAGTGAAGGCTGACTGCACGCAGATGCGCAAAACGAGCGATGCTCTACGTCCCTTGAACCCTCGTGCCCCGTCTCAAAGGGGAACAAGCCTGCGCATAAGGTCACGCAACCTTTGGCAACAGCTTTGGAGAGCAAAATGGTGTTGCGGATGGAGTCACCGGCTCCTTCGATCAAAGTGGAGGACTGGCTGCGTGGCGAGCCCCTTGCGAACTTCCAGCCCGGCAATGTCTATATCGTCGAATTTTGGGCAACTTGGTGCCGACCAGGTGTGGCGGAGATGCTCCATTTGATGCGGCTGCAGGAGAAATACAGGGACAGCGGACTTGAGGTCGTCGCAGTCGCGGCTAATGAAGACGCTCCAACGGCCGTTGAGGCTCGTACCAAGTTGGACGCGTGGTTGACCGAAAAGTGCTCGAATCTGAACTATCGGATCGCGTTCGACTACACAGGCGAAATGAACAAGCTTTGGATAAAACCCAGCTTTTCTGTCGGGTTTCCGACCTCGTTCGTGGTCGACCGAGACGGCCACATCGCCTTTGCCGGTCATCCGATGGAACTCGACGAGGTTTTGCCGAAGGTGCTCAACGGCAGTTGGCGCACCAGCGACAAAGCGAAAGCCGCCGATGAGGAGCGGATCGCCAGAAGCGTATCCATGGCGCGTGAACAAGCGTTGAAGAAGCCGATCGATGACAGGTTCTGGGCGGCGGTGAAGTTGGAAGATTGGACGACGGCGCTCTGGGCGATCGAAGAGGGCATTGCCTTGATGCCGGACGAGCTCAATTCCGCCTGGCTCAAGCACATCTGTTGCTTCACAAAATATAAGATGTGTGGAACGGCTTGCCCGTGATGCGCCAATTGGTTCGCGACGCGATCGACAAAAATTCCGAGGATTGGATGGTTTCGGCGCTAGACCAACTTTTCCATGCGGCCAATGACCATTCGCGCCTTCCCCCTGCTGAGCGTTTCGCGATGGGCAAGGAACTGTCCGAACACATTCTGGCACTGAATCCCCCGCAAGGCGACAGCCCTAAGTACCGGTCTTATCCGGCTGTCGCAGGTACTACCACGAAAACGGCAACAACGATCGCGTATCGAGTTGGTCGAACTGGCACTGCAGTCGTTGGACGGTCCGGAGCCTGCCCCGGACGAACAGAAAGAGCAGCAGCTGCTCGATTGCTGCAGGCCCTGGCCAAGTACAGAAGCGGCAAGGTTTGTTACGGCGCTCTCTGTGCGACTCCACAAAACAAGCCTCCCGGAGGTGCCAAAGCGCGGCCGGGCGAGAAGAATATGGTCGGAATCTTTACTGGCCGGTTCATCCATTTCCAGACATCGTGCTTCGAGGAAGAGGACTGAAATGAGGAGAAGGCGAAATGTCTGATACCGCAATGAGCCCTACCGTCAACGAGGACGAGGCGGCCCTTGCCATACCGCTCGTCAGATACCTTGTGCGGCTGATCCGTGCTCAAGACTCCGACGCTCGCGGGAAGGCAAATCGGACGCCGAACTGCTGGCCGACTTCATCGTCACCAGAAAACAGCGCCGTGCGATGCCTGTCATCGGCGATCCCGAGCCGGACGTGCTGTGGAGGCTCGACATGTTCTACACCACCGTCGGGCTCGCGATCGAGGAGCGCTCCGGTCTGATGACATCGCCAATGACGGAGATGAAACCCATGGGGACTTCGGACGCCTGGTGTTCACGGCCGGGCGGTTGGTCGCTCTGTCGAGACATCCACCGGTTCGGCTTCGAGACCTTCAGGAAGCTCGCGGAGGCCGGTACGAAACTGGTCGACGATGCGACTGCAGCCATTGAAGCCTATCCCGGCGTGGCGCCGGCGTGATGAAACCGATTTCGAGGAAGGATTTATGTCAAAGCTAGATGAGATGGGGAAGAAAGTCCGAAAGCTTCAGCTGCGCGCGGCAGTTGCCAAGATGAAATTGCGCGACCTTGCAGAAAATCTCCCGGGAAAATGGACGGAGATAGAGGAAGTTGCCGAGGAAACGTCGGCCGTTTTTGCCGAGTTGGATGGTGCCAAGCGAGAGCTCACTGCAATGAGGAAGTTTCGATGAGGAGCACATTCACCACCCGCGACGGCTCCCGATGGATGCCGGAATATCTCACCGCTATAGACGGCACGACCTGCATCGGCTGCGGCCGCTGTTTCAAAGTCTGCTCGCGCGAGGTCATGCATCTTTACGGCGTCGATGACGCGGGTGAAATCCTCGGCCCCTGCGACGGCGAAGACGACGATTTCGACGGCGAGCTCAATCGCGTCATCATGGTCGTCGACCATGCCGGCCGCTGCATTGGCTGCGGAGCCTGCGGCCGCGTCTGCCCGAAGAACTGCCAGACCCGTATTGCGGCCGACCAGGTCGCAGCATGATCTGAGGAGACAAACCAGGAGAATGGCGTTGTCGTTAAAAATCTTTTGTCGCGTCATGGGGCTGGTCCTGTGCAACAACGCTCTGATTGTCTACTTCGCTTCTCATTCCATCAGCACAGTAGTCGTCACGACGTTGGCTTGTTCGCTGCTCCTTCAGTTGGCCTATTTCGCAAGCGTGCTCTTTCTGATCTGGCGGTCTGGCTGCGATAGCCGAGCTGGCCAAAGGGCTGAGCATTTCGGCAGTTGCAAGGACGTTGGATCCGAGCCTCCAAACCTTGAGGTGACGAATGAATCCCCAGAGTTGGCCCAGCGGGATCAAACGCTGGCCATATCGCTGCTGCTGCCTTGAGATGACAAGGTCAGTGGTCAAGCTGGCGCAGACACTTTGGACCAAATAAACATTGAACGGGTATTGTGTGCTCGAGAAGTCGATGGCGACCGCAATCCAGCTTATTTGATTTAATCAAGGAGATACAGTTCTCGAATGCCATACGCATTCGGATAGTCTCTCCCACGCCGGCGTGCGGTTGCAACCTCTCGATGACGAATCAGGCGCTGAAAAAAGTAATGGGACTGTTCTGGCGGCAGATAACGCAGATGAAGTCAAATCAACGACGCAACTAGTATGAATCGTGAATGGTTCATTCAGCTCCATCGCGTCTTGCCGGATAGAAAATGCTGGAAAAGTACGAACGCTATCCGCTCACATTTGGACCCACGCCCATCGAGAAGCTCGACCGCCTCTCCAAGCATCTCGGGGGCAAGCTGGAAATCTACGCCAAACGCGAGGATTGAAACTCACGCGATCGCGTCAAGCGCTGATACGCTCGTCGCCATCGGGGGCGTGCAATCCAACCATACGCGGATGGTCGCCGCGGTCGCCGCTAAGATCGGCATGAAATGTTTTGGTTCAGGAGAGCTGGGTACCACATGAGGATGCCGTCTACGACCGGATCGGGAACATTCTCTTGAGCCGCATAATGGGAGCAGAGGTGCGCCTCGTCGACAAGCGCTTCGATATCGGCATCCGCCGCAGTTGGGAACAGGCGCTCGATGAAGTCAAATCAAGGGGCGGCAGGCCCTACCCGATACCGGCCGGGGCCTCAGTTCACAAATATGGCGGGCTTGGGTACGTGGGGTTCGCGGAGGAGGTGCGCGCCCAGGAGAAACAGCTTGGGTTTGGCTTCGACTACATCATCGTTTGCACGGTCACGGGCTCGACACATGCCGGCATGCTGGTCGGGTTCGCCAAGCACGGTCGACAGCGCAATGTGGTCGGTATCGACCAAGGCGCAGGTGCTAAGTATTGCCCGGTATACTGCGAAGCTCGTCAAGCTCGGCATGGAAATCGTGGATGATGATGTGGTGCTGCTTGAGGGTTGCGCGTCTCCCGGCTATGGCCTTCCCTCCGAGGCTACGAAGCAGGCCATCCGCCTGTTTGCGCGGCTCGAGGATATAATTACCGATCCCCGTCTACGAGGGCAAATCCATGCAAGGGATGATCGACCTCGTCCGGCTTCTTTCCAGAGGGATCGAGGGTGCTCTACGCGCGTCTCGGCGGCGCGCCGGCTATCAACGGTTACAGCTACACCTTCCGCAACGGCCGACGCCTCGGCAGATTGCGATTTCGCCGTCCTGCCGTGCCCCGGCGAAGCGCCCAAACTAGGTGCGAGGGCCGCCCAGCAAACCTAGCAGGGGGTAATTGCCACCCAACGCGAAGGTGACTGAGCTAAAAAAGGAGGCATATCCGATAATCTTATAGGAACTGGGTTCTGCCATCCCGGGCGGCAGCGTTTTAGAAATAACCACGACCACCGGCTGCATCGTCGAATGTTCTTATTGTCCGCAGGACAAATTCGCCCATCGGCAAAGAGCGGTCTCTCATGTGAAGCATCTTCGTCTTGAAGATTTCAAGCGGTGCCTGGCGCGCGTACCAACTTCCGTCGACATTAGTTTCGCCGGGTACTCCGAGCCTTGGCTCAATCCGGATTGCACCGAAATGATCGAGCACGCTTACGCCAGAAGCCATGGCATCCGGATTTTCACGACGCTTGTAGGAATGAAGGGGCGTGATCTAAACCGCTTGAAAGCGCCGCGCTCAACGGTATTCGTGGTCCATGTTCTCGGTGATGGCGCATACATGAATAGCCGTCTTGTCGGAGACAAGTATCTCACTTTGATTCGTCAAGTGGTCTACACAGACATCGCCTCGATGAGGTTTATAGTCCTGGGCGACGTCCATCCGGATATCGCCGGGAAAATTCCCGCCGAAGCGCTAGCTCGCGCGCGGCCTCTGAGCAGCAGGGGTGGAAGCGTCAATCCGAAGGTCGTCGAACCACGGCAGCCAGTCGGCGGCGCGCTGATATGCGTTGACGTCACGGCAGTATCGGAATGTTCTTCTCCCAAACGGTGACGTTACGCTCTGCTGCACGGATTTTGAACGGCGCCACGTATTGGGCAATCTTCTGCGCGACGAATACGCAGATCTTTTTGAAGGGCCAGTCTAGCCAAATCGTCGACCGCATGAATGGGACGGATGGCTTCTGCTTTGTAGGATGTGCGAATATGCCCATTCAAAGGCGTCCTTATGCTGACTGGAGGTCGGCAACCGTCTGAAAGCGCGCGAGCGAATGTTGATCCTCTTGAGACTGCATAAGGCGAGCCGCCTCAACCACCTGTTTCGCGTGAACCCCGGTCGGCGGAACCTAGTCGCAGATTTTGCTTGTCCTCAGATATTTTTTGGCCGCATTGAGGAAGGTTGCCTCGTGTCCATCGCCAAGTGTGCGGCGGATCGAAACTGAAAAGCCGGACAGGCAAGGCCCGCCTCATGGCTATGCCGGGCGTCCGCTTCGGGGCACACCGTCGCATCATCTTGAGCCGGAACAATATGAAGCGTTGGCAGTGTAACCAGACGAATGTAGAGACTGATTTCCAGCGCCCCTTCGACCGGGGTCTCGAACCGCGGTCATGGATCGAAACGGTCTACACCCACTTGTCTTCCCCTGTCAGCGCGTTGATGGCGGCTGGATTGACGCATCGACCAAGAGGCCGGTCTACCTACGTTTGCTACCTTCTGAGAGCATTCTTTGCGATCGCGGTGACGGGAAATGACGGTCCTACGTTCTCGACCAGTCAGTTGACTGGCGGCACACACGCGGTAAATCCAAGAGAGAATCGTTGCCGTAAAAATGGCGCGTGCCCTCACGTTGCTTCATTGGGGAGTGGCATCGCCAATCAGCAGGTCAACCTCGGTCGGACCGAAGTAACCCTTGTCTATACGGATCATTGCCTGGTTACTCCCCGTTCGCGGCCCAGCCCATCAACGCCTTCACCTCCCAGACGACCTCGGCTCGCTTGAAAGCAGCCTCGACAAAAGTGCGGACCGAATGGAATGCGTCTCGCCGGTTGCAAGCACAAAATCGCCAGGCTCGGGTGCTGCAGGATGGGCCACATGCCCTCGACATAGTCGCCTACAAAGGTGCCATTCTCGACTTTTCGCGCCCAGGCAGGGCATGTAACCTCCTTGGGTGCTTCAGCAACATCATCAGCGCGCAATGGCCGCGCCTCTTAAAGGAACTTCAGCATCGCGGAAACAAGATTTTTGCAGAGATTTCTAAAAAATTTCACCCAAGGAACACGCACTCTAGGAGATCATAGTCCCACGTTTTTCGGTGTCGGCTCAGAAAGGGAATCTACTCATGCACATCCTAGAAACACCGCGCCTAATCCTAAGGCCACCGTCGCACAGTGACGAGCTTCGTCTACATGAACTTCATAGCGATCCGTTCGTGGTAAACGCCATGAGGGATGGAGTCTATCCGACGATACAGCAGTCGAAAGCTGCACTGCTTCAGTTCATCAATCATTGGCAGCGCAATCGTTTCGGCTTATGGATGGTGTTCGTCAAAAATGAAGACCAAGCTAGAAAGTTCGCTGGCTATTGTGGATTGATGTGCATCGGCACGTATCGGGCCGAAGATCCGAATTCTCTGGCCGAAGATCCAAATAACGTGGAAATCGTGACCTGCCTCCACCTTGCGGCCTCCGGGAAGGGGTTCGCGGTCGAGGCCGGCAGGGCAGTAGTCCAATTTGCTTTCGAACATTTAAAGCTTGAGAAAGTGACTTCGTTCGTACGCCAAAAGAACACACGTTCTATTGTAAAAAATATGAAGATCGGCTTCGTCTATGTCGGGGACGTAACTTACAAAACAGGTAGATCGCGACGTTTGGAGATTTCTCCGTCGACGGCTGTAAAAGCCGATAGTTTACTTGTCTTCGATTGCAAAGATTCCGAATTCGATCGAGATCAGTAGTTCTGGGACCAAACCGCATTGCTCGGGGCGCTACTCACCCTCGAGAATTTGGCACAACCGTTGACACCGAACGCCCGAGGCAAAGCGTCGCGCAGAGCGGCTGATGGGATTAGATCAGCGATTGGTGGTTCCGATGCAGCATCTGGTCTTCGACCGAGGTATGCATGCAACTTGCTGCCGTGAATTTTGCCAGTCAACGTCCGCGGCCTGTCGGAGATCAGCGGCTGGATGACGGCTTGTCGAAGTTGAGACCGGCGAGCGCTAGCGACGGCGCCTCCTTGGATTCGAGAGACGGCCATGGGTGGTCCGGCGCGCGAGGCGTTGGCGCGGCGTCTGTCGTTGTAGCGTAGTGCCGTTCACTCGGAGACGAACTCAGCATTAAACGAAATAACCAATGAAATGTCCCACAGCTGGACGATAGGCTGCGCGCAGGTGGCAATCCTCGACAAAGTCCGCTCTTGAGCCGGCTTCGCTTGTAGACGGAAGGACGGGCAATGGCGAAGGAAAGAGGCTGGCAAAGGCAGGTTTCAAATTTGGCAACGACGAGCTTCAAGCAGGGGTGACCAAGTACTGAGCAAGCATGTTTTGTGAACTGGCAGTTCTTGGCCCTCAGCTTCTGACGGTGACCAGCTTGCACCTACTCTACACGGAGGAAAGTTATGAACACATTGGCCAGACAAAACGCACTTCACCAAGCCGCGCAGAAACGGATCGAGGCATCACATGTGCTCGACGGTGACGCCAAACGTTTGGTCCGATATTATCGTGAATGGGCTGGGTCCTACGAGTTCGACCTCGAGCGCGAAGACTACCGCGGCCCCTTGATCGTGGCCGAACTGGCGGGCGCCGTGCAAGCGGCCTATATGGGCAGAGACCGAGCAGCTATGGCGACCCTGGACGCTGGCTGCGGTACAGGCCTAGTTGGCATTGAACTGGATCATCTCGGCTTCCGCTTGATCGACGGCTTTGATCTCTGCGAGACGATGGCCGAAATGGCAAGGCAAACCGGCACCTATCGCAATGTCGAAGGGGATGTTGACCTCAATAGACCACTCTCGGACTATTCCACCGCGTGCTATGATATGACAGTGTGCTCCGGCGTCTTCACACTCGGACATGTCCGCCCGCATGGGCTGCGCGAGTTGGCCCGCGTGACCCGCTCGAAAGGATTTGTAGTGATAAGTACTGAAAGGAGCTATTTGGAGGCAACATCGTTTGAACATGAGGTGCTGTGTCTCCATCAGGCGGGCGTTCTTACACCAGTACAATACCTGAGCAACGGAAGATACATCGGGAACGAGGACGCGCACTACTGGCGTTCCGAGTCCATCAGGGGCCTGGCGGCATAGGCTATCATCGCGCGTAGAAGATGAAATCCATGCTCTTCTTCCCGCAGGTTATCATGGCGTCGGTCCGGTGGTCTCTGCATCCGGTCGGCATCAACAAGCACGTACGGTACCAGAAAGAACCATGGTGCCGTAGCGGATCGTGTTGGGGATTCGGCGAAGCAGCCACCGATAATTTGAGATTATCGGTTCAGCGGGCGATGTCAATCAGCTGATCGAGTCGCTTGGTAGGAAGGGTCTGCCAGCCGTCGATCTTTCGCATCGAGATTGGCCGGACGCCATCAACGCCCAGAAAAGCATGGCCGCGGTTTCGGCCGAAGGCAGCACGGTCTGGGTCTTGATGCGTCGCTTGAAGTCCTCATGCAAACGCTCGACCGCATTTGTTGTTCTGGCGCTTTTCCATTGACTCGGAGGCAGCCGGTGAAGGCGAAGAGCCTTCGCCGGCCTCGTCGAGGCTATCGGCCACCGCGCAGCACTTGAGCCGCCATTTGCGGAGGAACGCCTTGCGGCGGGTGTCGATCTCCTGCGGCGTGGCCGCTTAGATCATGTCTCCTCGTGCAGCCGTTCCGGAGCATGGGCAAGCGGATTCCTGTGCTTGTGAACTGTGCGTCTCTGCATCGGCACCCCGTCCCCACAGCGCGGCAATTGCCCTGTCCCGTCCGGGCGCGGCCCGCCAAGCCTCGGTCGTCTCGCCCACCATGTTCCTCTCCGCCGTCGATCTGAATGGCCTTGACGGGCCATGGCATTTCAGCTGTGACCTTGTCGAGGAAGTCGGCGGCGTTTTGGGCGGTGGCATGGCGATAGGGCTTGGCGACAGTCCACTTGGCATGAACGTCGTAATCGTCGAGTGCTTGACGGCGAGCTTGGGGGACATTGCCACGGTAAGGGTGTCGATCTGGACGACGTCGCCGGGCTTTTCGAACGAGACCTTCTTTGGCTTGCGGATGGCATGCGGCCGCTGCTTGGGCAACGCTTTACGCGTCGCCTTGCCGATGAGATCGCCGACGCGCGGCACCCGCCCCCTGGCGATAAGACTTTCGATAATGCGGCCGACGGTGGCATTGGAAGCGGTGAAGCACTGGCCGCGCAGGATCGGCCGGGCTTTTCCTTGCCCCACATGGGAAAGTCGAGCCGCAGCCGCTCGACCTCGGCGCGCAGCGCCGGGCTCCAGTTCTTCCGGCTCTTCGCAACCGGCGCCTTCTGCCAGCGGTAGAGCGTGGCTCGCGGCACGCCCACCGCCGCGGCCGCTTGGTAGGCCGTCAAGCCAGCTCGCCTGGCGCCACGCCATCGTGCCACCGCGTCGCGTCTTCTCTCGATTTCGATATTTGGGGGCTCAGCGTCGAGAAGACGCGACGCACGCCGGCCGTTGCGTGTAACATGGCCGCGCAGGTTAAAAACCTGCATGGGGTTCTCCTTGTTCTCGAGTCAGCAACCCGAGCTTCGGAGAACCCCTCCCTTCAATCAATCCGTCTCCTATCTGTTTGAGCCAGGTCAGGCTGAAGTCGAGAGGGAACAACTGCTTGGCGCGAGTGTGCAAAGCAGTCGGATTGGATGGAACTGCGCAGGGTCGAGACTCGTCTTCGCTTCGATCTCCTGCCCAACGGCCCACAGGAAGGCCGCCATCTCGCGAGTGATCGCGGCCACCACCACCGGTGGCTTGCCAGCAGCGTTGAGGCGGCGATAGCGAGCGCAAAGCCGGACCTGCGCCTTCCAGGCGATCTCGCGGACAGCTTTGGGTAACCCCTCGAGCCGGAGCCTCAGGGCCTCGCTGACCTTGGCGGGATAGCGGCAAGTCCAGGCCGTTTCGACCAAGGCGCGGCGGCACGTCGATTGCCGGCGAGTGTAAGACTCGACCGGCGGACCGTGTCGCCGGTCGCACGCTCCCCCGGAACCAGGCCGAGGACAACTGCGGCGGCGTATCGAAGCGGCGTATATCGCCGATCTCGGCCGCGAAGACCACTGCGACCAGAAACGAGGCACCGCGGATCGCCTGATAGGCCTCGACGACCCGCGCCATGGACATCAGGTTCACGTCGATCTTCTCCTGGATCACCATCTGCTGCGTTGGATTCTCGAAGCTCTTGCAGGCAAGCCGCGCCGGTGCGCCAATGTCCAATGACCGCCGCCCTCGTAGATCCGACCATGGCGCAGAAGGAGGAGATAGTTGCTGGCGTTTGCGGCGCAGGTCGTCGGCTCCGGCTTCCCGAGCCCGGACCAGATCGCGGACAGCCTCGTGGACGACGTCCGGCACCCACACTCGGGTCAGTTAGCCCCCCGATGCACCCGCGCCAGAGTGACCACGTCCCGTCGCTCGTCTTGATGGGCTCGCCCGCCCGCTTCGGAATCAGGGCCGGCGCAACCACCATGCAGCTGTGACCAGGATCGCGGACCTGACGGCAAAGTCCGTAACCCATTGTGCCTTTTCCCAACATTGATCGTCCGCTCTATCGGTGCCGGCCTATTCGCGACCTCACCGAGAAACCGGGCCCGCCCATACGGCCGCCCTCGGCGATCGCCACAGCATGCTTTTTCTTGGCTACATCATACGCGACAAGTGCTTCGCTATACTCTCCCATGGCTCGTCCTCCTGCGTGAGGATCGGCTCGGCCTTATCCATGCAACCCTCGTCTCTTAACCGCACGAAAGGGCGGGCCACCGATCTCAGGCGCTCGGAACATGACCTCTAGTCCTTGTCATGGCGTAGTCTGCTGTCCGGCGCTGTAAGTCCGGATTGGTCGAGGTTTGACATCCAGAGATAACGCCAACTCCCAATTCCAACCACTCCCGGGACGGCGCCAGAACGATGACCACCGTGCTGTGAGAACTACTCCAGGTCCCGGATGTTACCTTCTGTGACAGCCCTGTCCGGTTCAAGACGTCCATGTTCGGAACCGACCCATTAAGGCGCATGTGTTCCGACATTACGGCGCGGGCGAACCATAGCGTTTGCGCCTCTTGCACGCACGGCCTCTCAGGTGGCACGCCGATTGCGTCGAATAGGGTGAATGATCCGTCTCTGGCCGAGGAGGTCTATAGAAACTTGCTCGAACGATTCAAATCGATCCGACAGTCGCTCCATTCCTGGGTGGGGTCCAGCCAAATGGACCTTTGCGGCGTGCGTCACGGGCCCCGCTGTCATTCCCCCAGCAGCGGCATTGGTTCCTCTCGCGTGTGGAGGGTGCGAGCGCGGAGTGTCACCACCGCCTCGTCGTGGCTGATCACGAGCGGATCTGCAGAGAGGTCAGGGCCGCGGCGACAGCAATCGATAAGCAGAGCGTCAAGCCCGCCGATACGGCAGGTGACCCGGTATGATCCAGCCAGAAAAGTCAAGTGCCGCAAGCGTAGCGCAGTGGTCGACGCCGAAACGCAAGCCTCTTCCAATGATCCGGATCTCGCCTCCTAGCGGCAAATCACATTTAATAACCTGAAGGGGAGGCGATATGCCAATCCAGAATCCCACCCATCCCATCGGCCCTGCAGGCAGCAGGACGAGCACCACCGCAGAACTCAAAAAAGCAGCCGCGGATGAAGTCTGGAAGCCCTACCTGTATCACCAGACGTTCGATGGCGCAGGTACCATTGAAAGCATCCCGGAGGATGGGCAGAAGCCCGGGAACCATTCCGGCGAGGGTAGCGCTCTTTGTTGCGGCACATTCGGCGAGTTGCTGCAAGGCCAGTTATCGATTGGCACCCTTTCCCGCGATTCCCATTTCTTGGTCACGATGCCCGTTGCGCTCTTTGCGCGAGCTCACTTCATGCCGGTTGGAGGCACACGCTCCGTAACCGTTTATCCGCCACATAAAGTCAAAGCA
This sequence comes from Mesorhizobium sp. M0862, assembly GCF_040319795.1. Classification (NCBI taxonomy): domain Bacteria; kingdom Pseudomonadati; phylum Pseudomonadota; class Alphaproteobacteria; order Hyphomicrobiales; family Phyllobacteriaceae; genus Mesorhizobium; species Mesorhizobium sp. M0862. Next base: position 6,690 of record NZ_JAMYOJ010000023.1, on the reverse strand, counting down.
AAACGACTGGCTGAGAATCTCGTGGTTGCGCTCGGTGCCTCGGGAGGAATCCTCCTTTTGCAATCTGAGCTCCTCGAAGGCAAAGGGCTGGCGAGTTCGTCCGCAGATCTTGTCGCGACGGCACGGTCAATCGCTTGCTGCTTCAAGCGTAGAATCCGGACATCGTTGATCGAGAAGCTAATGGCGGAGATAGAGCCATCCGACGGGGTGATGTATCCCGGCGTGGTCGCATATCAACAGCGAACATGTGGCCTTCTCTCCTTCCTTGGGCAAATGCCACCGCTTGCAATCGTTGGAATCGACGAAGGAGGGATGGTCGAAACCGTCGACTATGATCAACGGCGAGGTGAAATCTCCGCCAGTCGCAGAGCAGAATATCACGAATTACTCGACCGTGCACGGGTAGCAATTCCGCAGGGTGACACGGCCGCGATAGGCAGAATAGCTACGGCCAGCGCTATCCTGCATCAGGAGCGAACTCCAAAGAAGCTTTTGAACTCGATGTTGGAGGCATCCGAGACCACCGGCGCTCTCGGGGTCATAGTCGCGCACAGCGGCACAATGATTGGAATCCTGCTTGAGCGAACAGCGGCTGACTTCCCAAGGAAGCTTCGATCCGTGCTCGCCCATGTATCGCCGTTCGACAACTCGCCAAAAATATATCTGACCATGACTGGCTGCCGGTGAGGTAAGCAATATGGACGCCGCCCGCAAACGCCTGCCATTCACCACCTATTCTGACGCCTATGCTCTTCCCAGCGTTATTAGGTGTGAGAAAAACCTCTATATTGCGCAGTTCGCATTCATGAAGCTTCTCCCTGCGAAGTACATCATTGAGCAGGCGCTGGCTCGAGGAACCCTGACGCACGGCATGAAAGTTCTCGAGACCTCGAGCGGAACTTTCGCGCTGGGTTTGGCCGTGGTTTGCCGAGAACGTGGATTCCAGCTCGAAATCTTCACGGACCCAGTGATGGACAAAGGTCTGGAAAACAGGTTGCGCTCCTTGGGAACCGAAGTGTTCATAATAACTGAAAAGGCGAAGCAGGGTGGCTATCAAAGAAGCCGCCTCGACGCATTACACGCTAGGATGAGAAAGTTGGGGAATTCCTGTTTCTGGCCGCAGCAATACGAAACACCCGACAACCCCGCAGCGTATAAACTCTTTGCGGATCAGATATCGGAAATGTTGGGTACCGACGTAACATTGGTCGGTTCTGTTGGGTCAGGCGGCTCTACTTGCGGAACGATAGAGCGCCTCCGCCAAAAGGCCCATGGCGCGCGCCTGGTTGGAGTGGACACCTTCAATAGCGTCATTTTTGGTCAACACGACGGCGAACGGAAACTGCGGGGGCTTGGGAACAGTCTTGTCCCCAAAAACGTGAAACATGAACTCTATGACGAGGTGCATCTCATCTCGGCACGACTCGCATTTGCTGCAACGCGAACGCTCCACGAGCGGCACGCCGTTTTCGCCGGTCCGACCTCCGGAGCGAGCTACATCGTAGGGCGCTGGCGTGCTCGGCGGTATCCAGAAGAGACCGTGATCGTCATATGTCCTGATGAAGGTCACCGGTACGTCGAAGCCGTTTACGACCGCGAGTGGCTGAAGCAGCACGGATGTCTACACGAAGGTGTTCTGCTGGACGCGCCGGCAACCGAAGACCACCCTTCGACCGCTCTCCCACCATGGAACCGATATCTCTGGGAGCGGAGAAGCCTGGAAGCTGTCCTAAACCTTCTGGAGGACGCGTCATGATGAACCGAGGTAGCTTCCTTTTCGTGGAAAGCAACACGACGGGCACTGGCGAACTGTTGATGAAGCGGGCCCGAGTCCTAGGCTTCGAGCCCTATCTCGTCACGCGCGATCCTGCGCGCTATCCGTTTCTTAAGGGCTCAGTCGCCCAAGTGATCGAAGCTGAGACCCGCAGCCCGGATGAACTCATCGGGGTCGCCGCCAAATTAGGCAGGCTGGCAGGTATATACTCGTCGTCGGATTATTTTGTGGAATCAGCGTCACGTGTCGCGACGGCGATCGGGCTGCCAGCAGCGAATTCGGAGGCCATAGCCACGTGCCGCCACAAATGGAAGCAGGCGGCCGAATTGCGGCGACAATCAATCAGGGTCCCTGAAACTCGGCTGGCCACTTCCGCCAGAGACGTCGAGAATATACTTGCCCAATCCACTCTGCCGGTGGTCGTCAAGCCGGTGTCCGGCAGTGGTAGTAGCGGCGTGAGGTTGTGCGACAGTGCCGCAGCCGCCATCAAGGCGTTTGAGAGTGCAAGGGGTGCCTTGCTCGATCAAGTGGATCTGCCCAGCCCAGACATCCTGATCCAGCAGTATGTGGAGGGTAAGGAATACTCTGCAGAGATAATTGCGTGTGATGGGACGCTGCATTGCCTTGGAATTCTTGCCAAGCACAAAGGGCCGGCTCCCTGCTTCGTCGAGGTAGGGCACGACTTCCCGGCCCCGCTACCGGAGCCATCCCTCAAGGAATTGGCTTCTTTTGCCGCAGGCGCGGTCTCGGCTCTGGGCCTGAATTTCGGGCCGGCTCATGTGGAGTTCGTGATAACGGAATCGGGCCCCGTCATCATCGAGGTCAACCCAAGGCTGGCTGGAGGGATGATTCCAGTCATGCTCTCCCACGCCCTGGGTACGTCAATCCTTGACATGGTGATTAGACTCTACGCGGGAGAAGGGTTCACGCCTCCACGCAGGAGTGCAAGGGCGGGAGCCATTCGTTTCCAACTCGTTCATAAATCCGGTAAGCTCATACGCCTGGGCTTTTCACGAAATCCAGACCCGACAGTGCCCGAGGCGGGGCTCCTGAAATCTGAGGGTGCGGAAGTCAAAATAAATGGCGACTTCAGAGACCGAGTAGCCTACTCCGTAGGCGTCGCTGATGAACTGAATGCCGCCGTCGCGGCAGCGCAACGGATGATCGATTCTATTGTAATCGAAATCGAGACAGCTACTGACCAAACGGCCAACATGCAAGTCGCTGGGTCAAACGAGGGCGGGGGGAACCTACATCCCGAAGCAATGAAGTTGCTCGCTCCGCCCATCGAAATCTCGCGCGATGGCCGCCTTCTGCAACACCAGGCGGCCATAGACGAAGCACATCTGGTGATGCTTGCGGACCAGGGCTTGGTCAGCCAGGCCGCCGCTGCTGATCTCCTCAAGCACATCTTGGAACTCCGGGACGAGGGCTTTCAGTCTTTGGAGGGCCGCGATGCCCCGCGTGGCGTCTATCTGGCCTATGAGGCCGAACTTGCGGCCAGAGCTGGCCCGGAAAAGGCCGGCTGGCTGCACCTTGCGAGGTCCCGTAACGACTTGAATGCGACCATTTCTCTCCTGGTGCTTCGGGAGGCTGCATGTTCCATCTCACACCAGATAGGAACTGCACAAGATGCCCTGCTTCAGCGAGTGGAGGAAGCATCGAGCCTTGTCGCTCCGTTGTACAGTCAGTACCAGATCGCACTTCCCGGATCGCCAGGGCACTATCTGCTTGGCGTCTTCTTCGCTCTGGGGCGCGAACGCCAGCGCCTCCATAGCCTGCTGGAAGACATCAGTAACTGTCCTATGGGAGCTGGTGCTGGCGGAGGCACCAGCATCCCTATAGATCCCTTGAAGACCGCGAATCTTTTGGGATTCGAACTGCCGTCGTTCAACTCACTTGATGCGGTCGCGAGCCGAGACCATCACCTGCACGGGCTTTCAATCTTTGCTAGCATCTCAACCTTGCTCAGTCGTGTGGCCCAGGATCTACAGGTCTGGACGACTCGTGAGTTCGCTCTTATCGAGATTCCTCGAAATCTTGCCGGCGGCTCGTCCATGCTGCCGCAAAAGAAGAACCCGTTCCTACTTGAACACATCAAGGGGTCGGCAAGCACCGTAATTGGCGCATACGTTTCTGCGGTAACGGCTACCTGCAAAGCGCCTTTCAGCAACTCGATTGAAGCAAGCAACTACGGCTGCTCTCCTCTCAGGCTTTCAGAGGACGCCCTGAAGAGGGCCATCATCCTCACATCGCTTATCGTGAAGTACATGTCGTTCAACGTGAGGTCGATGCGCGAACATCTGGAAGACGGGTCATCAATGACGGCCATCGCCGCCGAACGGATGGCGTCGCGAGGCATCCCCTTCAGGAAGGCCCATACAGAAATTGGCGAGATGGCCCAGCGCCTGTCTCAGGATAGCTGCGCCACACGGCGCCGAAGCGAGCTTGCCAGCCAACTCGCTGGCGTATTCCCGGCGAGTCTTGAAGAGTGCAGGGATGCTCTGCAGTTCGGAGGAGGGCCCGGAAAACGATCAACCGATGACCAGCTTTCCGTAGCAAAAACGCATTTTCGGGACATGCAGCTGAAATGCGCTGAGATATCGGAACGCAGGGCCCACGCCAAGGCGCACTGCGAAGGGAGGGTGAAAGAACTCATCGATAAACACCGATCCACTTGAAGGAGTGGAGTATGTGGACAGAGTCTGGCGGGTTTCTGGGGACCGATAGGGGTTGCCCTTCGGAGCGCTAACCGACCTGATCGTATCGGGATTGAACGACATCACTGACTTTGCGTGAAGGACGGTATCCGTTGTGGGTTCGTAGGCAGGTTTTGCGCGGTTCAGGGTCCCCTCCCATGTTCAAGTCAACGGTTCTCGGGACTGGCAGGAATTCAGTGCGCGAGGCCGTTTTCGTAATGACTGAACGAACCTTTCGCCGGCGACTGGTTCCTGGCCTCGAACCATTCGCGCGGTGGCCGTTTCCACTCTTCGGCCGCGTGGTTCAGAACCTGATATAGCAGCCTCATGCCGTTAGAGACTCCAAATTCGGCGCTCCTTACCCTCCAGACGTTCCAACACGACTACTATCATGGCGCAGAATTTGCGCTGAGAGCTACGTATATCTGGAGAATGCCTACATGATACAGGCTGGTAAAACGCGGCTCGACGACTTCGACATAAAAATCCTGCAATTGGTCCAGTTCGACAACCTCATGCGGCAGCGCGAAATTGCCGACCGCGTTGGCCTCTCAGCAGGGGCGGTAGCGAGACGTTTAAAACGGCTTCGTTCCACTGGGATAATCAGAAAGGACATTTCCATCGTAAACGAGAGAGCGGTAGGGCGTCCTCAGACGGTCTTCGTCGAGGTGACCGCTAAAAACGGAAAACTGGAACTGCTCGACGAGATGAAAAGACGGTTCATGAACTGCGATCAGGTGCAGCAATGCTACCATGTTACTGGAGGATCAGACTTCATTCTTATTATTAATACCAGAAATATAGACGAGTATACTGCCATTGCAAGACAATTATTTTTGACAGACGGAAACGTGAAAAGCTTTCGAGCTTCTGTTGTAATGGAAAAGGTAAAGTCAGCCGTCACAGCTCCGCTATAGTTATCGCTACACGACACCTCGACCCTCGGCTTCGTCTTTCCATGCTCAGGGTGGTGGGGCAGTTGGAGAGTGTGAACGGTATAGCATGAACGACTTGACCGCTGCGATATCAGGCAAACGCCGGCAAAGGAAGTCACAAATTCAGACGGCATCTATATCACGTTAGAAACATTTTGGAAGATAAATTCGCCGTAGTAATCGATATCGTGTAAAAACGAACTTTGGATTGAAAATGCCTTACCGATAATATTACCTTCTTCAGCGGTAAGCATAGAACGGCGAACAGATGGGCGATTTCTCGAAATCCATTGGGAGGGAAGTCCAGTCTCCGCTTTTTTTTACCCGTAACCTCGGTATCTTCCGGCCGGTCCGCAAGTAGTGAAAAGTAATAATGCCTGGAAAGGGCCCATTCAAGCAAGGCTGCTTTTTGCCGAGGACAAGGAAGCCAATGATCTCATGGTGGACAACGATTGAAAATGGTGCGCCAGGTCCGGGCGCGCGTTACTTGAAGCCGGAGAACACCAAATCCAACGGGTCGACAATACTGTTCTTGCTTGGGCTTAAGCTTTAAGTGGACGACGCGAGCTCGATCAAAAAGAAATAAAGTTTTCAGCATCGCTAGCATGCTAGGTCCCCTTCGGCGTCAGTTGTAAGCCTCTGATGAAGCACGAATGAGCGTCTCACCCACCACCTGAATGTGGTGGGTAGCTCTTTCCGGCTCCAAATGATCGCAGCGGCCACCTCGATCATGCGTTTGACCGTCTCCTCACCATCAAGCTGGAGAAGATCTACGGGAGTACGCGATCAACGCCGCAGCAGATCCCAACTGCGTCGCTTCATCGAAAACCCGCTGAAATTCCGTCTCCTGGCAAGGTACTTTGCAACACCAAGCAGCATTGCCGTATGGCCGTTGTGACCGCAGGCGTGCATCTTGCCGGGGATCCGTGACGTTCAATTCTTTCCCGTCGCTTCATGGATCGGCAAGGCGTCCATCTCTGCACGGAGGCCAATGGTCGGCCCTTCGCCGCCTTCGCCCTGGATAAGAGCGACTATGCCCCTGGATGAAAGCGACTATGCCAATGCCGGCTATGCCCGTTTTTATATGGTTGATCCCAAACGAGGCCAGCTTGTCCGCAACAAAGCCTGCCGTTTCATGCGCAGCAAAGTCGAGTTCGGGATTTTGATGAAGATGCCTGCGTCAGGCTCACTGCTGTCCGGTTAAATTGGCTGGACAGGTTGCATGACATTGATTCTACTCGATTTCGGACGTTTCGCGCCGTTTGGGACACGAGCAGGAGAT